>JAYUPO010000425.1:0-7859 GCA_043760085.1 Burkholderiales bacterium | reverse complement strand
ACGGCATGCAGCTCGGCCTGAACGCGCGTGCCGCGCTCGTCACCCGCGGACTCGCCGAAATGACGCGGCTGGGTGTGGCACTCGGCGCCCGCCCCGAGACCTTCATGGGCCTGTCGGGCCTGGGTGACCTGGTGCTGACCGCCACCGGCGAGTTGTCACGCAACCGCCGCGTCGGCCTTGCGCTGGCGGCGGGGCAGTCGTTGCAGTCGGCGCTGCAGTCGCTGGGCCATGTCGCTGAAGGTGTGCTGACGGCGGCGACGGTGCTGGCGCGTGCGCAGTCGCTGGGCGTGGAGATGCCGATCACGGCCGCTGTCGTCGACGTGCTCGAAGGCCGCATCGCCCCGGCGCAGGCGATGGCCGCGCTGATGTCGCGCCACGCGCGCTCAGAGAGCCTGTGAAGCATTCCCCCACGCCCGCTCGTGCGCCCGAAACGGCGCCGCTCGTCGTTGCAAATGCTCGCCGTAGCCCGAGCTAAGTCTGCGCTTTGCGCCTAGATCGACACCGCTTCGGACACCCGCTCGGGCGCGCCGGATTCATTCACAGACTCTGATGGCTGCATTGCCGCGCATCCAACAAGGCCTGGCCGGTGACCAGCGCAACCTGGCCGCCTTGCGCAGCCAGGCCGCCGCCGACCCCAAGGCCGTGGTGCGCGAAGCGGCCAAGCAGTTCGAGGCCCTGTTCATGCAGGAACTGCTGAAGAGCATGCGCGCCTCGACCCTGGCCACCGGCACGCTCGAAAACGAAGGCAGCCGCCTGGGCACCGAGATGCTCGACCAGCAACTGGCCACGCAAATGACCGGCCTGCCCGGCGGCCTGGCCGACGCCATCGCGCGCCAGCTTGAACGCCAGATGGTGCCAAGCGCAGGAGCAGCCGGCCCCGCAGCGGGCAGCCCGATGTTGCCCGCCCCGGCCGAGCCGTTGAGCCGCATTCCCGGCAAGGGTGCCGCCGCCTTCATCGACAAACACCAGCTTGCAGCGGACAAGGCCGCCGCGGCCAGCGGCATCCCGGCGGCGTTCATGATCGGCCAGGCCGCGCATGAAACCGGCTGGGGGCGCAGCGAGATCCGTCGGGTCGATGGCAGCGCGAGCTTCAACCTGTTCGGCATCAAGGCCGGGCCCGACTGGAAGGGCGCCGTGGCCGAGGTGGGCACCACCGAATTCGTGGGCGGCCAGGCGCAGCGCGTCACGGCGAAATTCCGCGCCTATTCGAGTTACGAAGAATCGTTCGCCGACTATGCCCGCTTGATCAGCGCCAACCCGCGCTACAAGGATGCGCTGGCCGCCGGCGGCAACGTGCAGGCCTTTGCCCAGGGCCTGCAACGCGGCGGCTACGCCACCGACCCGGCCTATGCCGACAAGCTGGGCCGCGTGATCAATACCACGTTGCGCCTGCAACGCGCCAACAGCTAAAGGTTCGCGCGCAGCGGCCGAAAACCAATACGCACCGAAACCGATCGACGCGACGGCGTTGCGGCCGGTGCCCGACGCAAAGGATTCGCCATGGGTAGTTCAGCATTGATGTCCCTGGGCGCACGCGCCATGGCGGCCAACTATGCGGTGCTGCAGGCCACGGGCCACAACATTGCCAATGCCAACGTGGCCGGCTACTCGCGCCAGCAGGTGGAACTCAGCACCAGCGAAGGCATGTTCAGCGGTGCCGGCTACTTCGGCAAGGGCGTGGAGGTGAGCACGGTGGTGCGTGCGCACGACGAGTACCTCACGCGCGAGGCTGCCGGTGCGCGTTCACTGGCCGCGGCAGACGAAGCGCGGCTGAAGAGCCTGCAACTGATGGAGCGCGTGTTTCCCACCGGCGAGGCCGGCGTGGGCCATGCCACGGGGCAGTTCCTGAACGCCATGAGTGACCTGGCCGCCCGGCCTGCCGACGCAGCCACGCGCCAGGTGGTGCTGGCGCGAGCGGGCGATGTGGCCAGCCGCTTCACCAACGCCGCCGGGCAGCTCGACGCCTTGCAAGGTGGCGTGAACGAAGAGCTGCGCGCCGATGTGGCGCAAGTTAACCAGTTGGCCCAAAGCGTGGCCAGCCTGAACCAAAAGATCGCTGCGGTGCGCGGCCTGGGCCAGCCGCCCAACGACCTGCTCGACGAACGTGACCGCACGATTGCCGAGCTCAGCAAGTACTTGCAGGTTTCCACCGTGGGCGCCGAAGACGGCTCGCTGGCGGTGTTCATTGGCGGCGGCCAGCGCCTGGTGTTGGGCGCCAGCGCGGAAAAGCTGGTCATCACGCAAGACGCCAGCGACGCGTCGCGCAGCGCACTGGCCGTCAAGGAGACCAACGGCTTGCGCAACATCGACCCGCAGGGTCTGGGCGGGGGCGCCATCAGTGGCCTGCTGCGTTTCCAGAACGAAGACCTGGTGGACGGCCGCGTGGCGCTGGGCCAACTGGCCGCGGCCTTTGCCGGCAAGATGAACGAGCAGCAAGCCCTGGGCCTGGACATGCGCCAGCCTGCCGGCAGCGGCTCGCCGCTGTTCAGCATCGGCGCGCCGCGTGCCGTGCCGGCGGCGAGCAATGCGGTGGCTGCCGGCGGCGCCTTCGTGGGCAGCGTCAGCCTGGCCACGGTGGACGCCACGCAACTGCAAGCCAGCGAGTACGACCTGGTGGCCGACCCGGCCGGCGCAGCGGGCGTGTGGCAGCTCACGCGCAAGAGCGACGGCCTGGTGCGCAGCGTGGCCAGCGGGGCTGTGGTCGACGGCTTTCGCATCACCCTGAGCACGCCGGCGCCGGCGGCGACCGATCGCTTCTTGTTGCAGCCCGTCAGCCGCGCCGCCAGTGGCATGGCCCGCATGCTCGACGACCCGCGCGGCGTGGCCGCTGCACTGGCCGTTTCAGCCAACAGTGCCGGTGCCAACACCGGCACGGCCAGCGTGGCCGGGCTGGCCGTGGTGAGCCCGAGCCTGAATGCGGCGCTCACGGCCGGCATCAGCTTCAGCAACGACGCCGGCGCCTACAACTGGGAGCTGCGCGATGCCGGCAACGCGCTGGTGTCCAGCGGCAGCGGCACCTGGACGCCCGGCGCGCCGATCGCCTTGAACGGCTTCGAGCTTGAACTCAACGGCGTGCCCAAGACGGGCGACGCCTTCAGCGTGGGCAAGACCGCCTTTCCCGGCAGCAACAACGGCAATGCGCTGGCCTTCTTGAGCCTGCGCGACGCCAAACTGATAGGCCGCGAAACGCTGGCCGGCGGTGGCATCGCTGGCGGCGCCACCTTGACCGATGCCTACGCTTCGGCGCTGGCCGGCGTGGGGGTGCGCGTACAGGGCGCCAACACGGCGGCCGGCATGTCGGCCACGTTGGCCAACCAGGCCGAAGACGCACGCGCCTCAAAGGCGGGCGTAAACCTCGATGAAGAGGCCGCACGCCTGATCCAGTACCAGCAGAGCTACCAGGCCGCGGCCAAGCTGCTGCAAGTGGCGCAAAGCCTGTTCGATACCTTGCTCCAGGTGGCAGGCCGCTGACGCCAGTCTGAAGGGAAACGACATGACCCGCATCACCACCGCCAACGCCTTCGACAATTCAGTGCGCACGCTGCAAGAACGTGCGCGCGAAGTCAGCACGGCGCAGAGCCGCCTCACCAGCGGCAAGCGCATCAGCCAGGCCAGCGACGACCCCACCGCCGCGGCGCGCGTCGAGCGCGCCCTGGCCGCGCAGGCACGCAGCGAGGCCGACCAGCGCGGCCTGGAAGCCAGCCGCAACGCCATGCAGCAAACCGAAGGCGCGCTGGGCCAGGCCGACGATTTGATGCAACTGGCGCGCGAACTCGTGGTGCAGGCCGGCAATGGCAGCTACAGCGACGCCGAGCGTGCCAACCTGGGCCAGCGCCTGCGCGGTGTGCGCGACCAGTTGCTGGCCGTGGCCAACCGTGGTGACGGTGCCGGTGGCCACCTGTTTGGTGGCCAGGGCGCGGCGCAGCCGCCGTTCGTGGATGCTGCCGGCGGCGTGCAATACCGCGGCCAGGGCGGGCAGATGAAGGTGGTGGCCGGCGAGCCGCTGCCCATGACGCAGGACGGCGCCGAAACCTGGCTCCAGGCGCCCAGCGGCAATGGCGCGTTCGAAACCGCGCCCGCTGCTGGCAACAGCGCGGGTGCCTGGATCGACGCCGGGCGGCTGACCAACCCGGCTGCGCTCACCGGCGCCAACTACCAGGTGGTGTTCGCCGCGAGCGCGGGGGCGATGAGCTACTCGGTGCTGAAAAATGGCGCGGCCACGGCCCTGGCCAATCAGCCCTACGTGGCGGCGCAAGCGATCGAATTTGACGGCATGGCCGTGGCTGTGAACGGCAGCCCCGTGGCCGGCGACAGTTTCGATGTCAAGCCCGCCACACCCAGCCTGAGTGTCTTCGCCGCGCTCGACCGCGCGGCCAGCGAATTGACCACGCCCTACCGCAGCGGCGCGCAGGTGGCGCAGACGGTGCACTTCGGCCTGCGCGACATCGACGCTTCGCTGGGCCGGCTGCAATCGCGCCGCGCCGATGCCGGTGAAACCTTGAACCGCACCGACGCCATCGAGCAGCGGCTGAGCGCCACCAGCGTGGCCGCGCAGAGCGAACGCTCGTTGGCCGAAGACCTGGACATGGTGGCCGGTGTTTCGGCCTTTCAAAACAAGCAAAGTGGCTACGATGCCGCGCTCAAGACCTATGCCATGGTGCAGCGGCTGTCGTTGTTCCAATACCTGAACGTCTGACCGCGCCTGTCGCCCATGGCGCAGCAAGACCCTCGGAGCGCCATGCAAGACCACCCCGTTTTGGGCCAGGTCGCCCTGGGCTACTGCCCGGTGATCGACCGCAACCGCAACGTCACCGCCGCCCGGCTGAGCGTCTTTCCGCTGCGTCCGGATGTTTTGCCCGACGCTGCCGACCTGGTGGCTTGCCTGGCCGAGGTGTTTCCACTGGATGGCGGCGAAGTCTGCATCAACGCTGCCGGCGAGGGCCTGTTGCAGGGCCTGCTGGGCGCCGCGCCGCCGGCCAACATGATGATCGAGGTGCCGGCCTTCATGGCCGCCGACCCGGCCAACGCTGCCGCCTTGCAGGCCGTGCATGCGGCGGGCAGCACACTGCTGGTCAAGGGCCGGCCGGTGGTGGCGCTGCCGCGCGACGTGCAGCCCTGCTTCAAGCATTCGATCATTGACTATGACGACGACCGGCGCACCAGCGCGGCGGCACCGGCCGGGCAGGAGCGGTGCAACACGCACATGCAATCGGGTGTGCGCACCTTGGCCGAGATGGAAGACAGTTTCAAGCGCGGCGCCAGCGCCGTGCTCGGCTGGCCCACCGAGGAAGTTCCGGTCAAGTCGGGTTCCAACAGGCAGGCGCCACCGGCCCTGCAGGTGATCGTCGACCTGATCAAGAAGGTGGATCAGCAGCAACCCATCGACAAGCTGGAGGCGGTGCTCACCAACGACCCCACGCTGGCCTTTCGGCTGCTGCGCTACATCAACTCACCGGCCTTCGGCTTGCGCGTTGAGATCAGCTCGTTTCGCCACGCCATCATGATGCTGGGCTATCAAAAGTTGAAACGCTGGCTGGCCTTGTTGTTGGCCACCGCCAGCAAAGACACCAACATGAAGCCGGTGATGTTTGCCGCGGTGCGCCGCGGCCTGTTCATGGAGCAACTGGTGCGCGGCAGCGGTGACGATGACCTGCGCAGCGAGATGTTTTTGTGCGGCGTCTTCTCGCTGCTCGACCGGCTGATGGGCCAACCCTTTGCCGAGATGCTGAAAACCATTCCCGTGCCCGAGCGCGTGTTCCAGGCGCTGGTGCATGACAGCGGGCCGTTCCGGCCTTACGTCGACGTGGTGCGCGCGGTGGAGCAGGAGTCGCTGTATGACATCCGCGACGCGGCCGATGCGCTGATGATCAGCGTGGCCGAAGTCAACCGCGCGCTGTTGCGCGCGCTGGTGGCGGCGCGGCAGGTGAGCTGAAGGCTTAAAACAGCAGCTACCCGGGCGCGGCGAGTGCTGCCGGCGGGAGAGGCAGCGCCAATTGCCCGACGATGTGTTGGCAGATGTAGCCCACAAGCGCACGCCAGCGGTCAACTGCCGTTTCTAGGGTCAAGCTTTGGCAACTGCTCCGCAGCACGTCTGACGTAGCTGATGGCCGCATGCACATTGGCGATCATCGATTTGATCAGGCCCGCCTGGGCGTGCATCGGCGTGAGGTACAGCCATGTCTGGCCCACCACGCGGTAGTCGCTGGCGGCATTGCGCAGCGCGATCGCACCGTAGAGCTGAATGTCGTCGTTGATCTTCTGCAGCGTTGCGGTAAACGGCGCGACCGCCGTGGCAGTCCGGGGCTGGGCAACCGCAGAACCCATCAGCAGCAAGCCGACAACCACAGGCCAATAGCGAGCGTGCGAGCGAAGGTCCGCCGTTGTCTGCGTGTGCCGGTCGAAGCTAGTGAGATATGTGAATGAAAGAGTCATAGGTTGAAGGCTTCGCCGGTGGGTACACGGGGCGCCCAGGCGGCGTGCATATGTTGGTCACGCGTACTTCAGTTCGCCCGTCTTGCCGCGGAACACGCGGTACGAAAACACCGTGTAGCCGGCAATGGCCGGCACCGAAATGCAGGCGCCGAACAGGATGACCTTCAGCGCGGCCGGGCTGCTGGCAGCCTGCCAGATGGTCAACTGGTCCAGCACCACATAGGGGTAGATGCTGTAGGCCAGGCCCAGAAAGCCAAGCACAAAAACCAGGATCAACAGCACGAAGGGCAACCAGCACAGCGGGCCCAGCACCTGGCGGGTTTTCAGCACTGCCAGCACCGCGTACAGGCTGACGCCCGTCATCAGCGGAATGGCCATCAGCGCAATCATCTCGGGCAATACAAACCAGCGCTCGCGCACGGTGGCGCTGACCCATGGTGTGGCCATCGATATCAGCACCAGCCCGCCCACCATCGGTGCCCAGGCGGTGCGCGCCCACCGCACCGCACGTTGCTGCAGTTCACCTTCGGTTTTCATCACCAGCCAGGTGGCACCCATCAGCACATACGCCATCGGTAGTGCGATGGCAATGGCGGCGGCAAACAGCGGGTAGTTCCAGCCGCTGCCGAAGCCGCTGACATACCGCCCCAGCATCCAGCCCTGCGACACCGCCGCGAGCGTGGAGCCGGCGAAGAACAAGCGGTCCCAGGTTTGTTTGTGCGTGTCCTTGGCCTTGACGCGAAAGTCAAAGGCCACGCCACGCAGCGTCAGCCCGATCAGCATCAGCGTCACCGGCAAGTACAGCTCACCCAGCACCAGGCCGTGGGCCTTGGGGAAGGCCACCAGCAGGATGCCCACCCCCAGCACCAGCCAGGTTTCGTTGGCGTCCCAGAAGGGGCCGATGGAAGCCACCATGACGTCTTTTTCGGCAACTGTGGCACGGTGCATCAACATACCCACGCCCAGGTCGTAACCGTCGCTGATGACGTAGATCAACATCGACACACCCATCAGCGCCATGAAGATCACCGGCAGCGCGTCGTTGAAGCTCAGCAGAGTCATGCGCCGCCTCCTTGAACCACCGGCGACGTGGTCGCGCCAGCCGGTGTCACGGCCTGTTCGATGGCGTCCATTTGCAGCACCTCTTCCGGTTTTTCGGCCATGTACTTGAGCACGCTCACGTAGGCGACGATCAAGGCCAGGTACAGCAGCAAGTACAGCACGAGCGTGAACGCGATCATGCTGGAAGGCACCTTGCTCACCACGTCGGCGGTGCGCACCAGGCCATAGACGATGAAGGGCTGGCGGCCGATCTCGGTGACGTACCAGCCGGCCACCGTGGCCACCCAGCCCGAGAACGTCATGCCGGCAAACAGCCACAACACCGCGCGCGGCAGGCCCGCAGGCTGCCACTTTGCACGCCGCAG
>JAYUPO010000424.1:0-7875 GCA_043760085.1 Burkholderiales bacterium | reverse complement strand
CTTCGATATCGCTGGTGGCGGCTTGACGGCTTGCGCCAGCGCAAGCCGCAGGCGGGTGGGGCGACGCCTGGCACAGGCACACTGGCAGGCATGAGCATTCGCAACCTCGACGCCCTGTTTGACCCGCGCTCGGTGGCGGTGTTCGGCGCCAGCGAGCGGCCGGCCAGCGTCGGCGCCACGGTCTGGCGCAACTTGCGCGAGGGCGGCTTCGCCGGCGCGCGCTGGGCCGTCAACCCCAAGCACACCCAGCTCAACGGCGAGCCGGTGTTTGCCGACATTGCCAGCTTGCCCGAGGCGCCGGAGCTGGCCGTCATCTGCACGCCGCCCGACACGGTGCCGGCGCTGATCGCGGCGCTGGGCGAACGCGGCACGCGCGCGGCCATCGTGCTGACGGCGGGCATGAGCGCGGCGCACAAGGCCGCCATGCTGGGCGCGTCGCGGGCGCACTTGCTGCGCATCCTGGGGCCAAACAGCCTGGGGCTGCTGTCGCCCCATGCGCGCTTGAACGCCAGCTTTGCGCATGTGGGCGCGCCGACCGGTGGCCTGGCCTTCGTGTCGCAGTCGGGCGCCCTGGTCACGGCCATGCTCGACTGGGCGCAGGGCCGCGGCGTCGGCTTTTCGCATTTCGTTTCGCTGGGCGAGCATGCCGACATCGACTTCGGCGACATGCTCGACTGGCTGGCCAGCGACGCGCGCACCCGCGCCATCTTGCTCTACGTTGAAGCCATCGAGTCGCCACGCAAGTTCATGTCGGCGGCGCGTGCGGCGGCGCGCAACAAGCCGGTGCTGGTGGTCAAGGCCGGCCGCTCGCCGCAAGGCCAGGCGGCGGCGGCGTCGCACACCGGCGCGCTGGCCGGGTCTGACCTGGTTTACGACGCCGCCATCCGCCGCGCCGGCATGCTGCGCGTGGACACCTTGCAAGACCTGTTCATGGCGGCCGAAACGCTGGCGCACTTTCGCGCCCACGCGGGCCTGACCAGCGCGGGCACGAACGACCCCCTGGCCCGGCTGACCATCGTCACCAACGGCGGCGGCGCCGGGGTGATGGCCGCCGACGCCGCCGCGCTGGCCGGCGTGCCGCTGGCGCCCTTGACCCCGGCCACGCTGGCGCTGCTGGACGGCGGCTTGCCGCACAACTGGAGCCGGGCCAACCCGGTGGACATCATTGGCGACGCGCCGGTCGAACGCTATGTGCATGCGCTGCGCAGCCTGCTGGCCGACCCCGAGAGCGGCACCCTGCTGTTCATGCACGCGCCCACGGCCATCGTGCCCAGCCAAGACATTGCCACTGCGCTGGTGCCCGTGGTGCAAACCGCGCCGGGCCGGGTGCTGAGCTGCTGGCTGGGCGGGCCGACCTTGCAGGCCGCGCGCGAGTGCTTTCACGCGGCCGGCATTGCCGATTACGACACGCCCGAGCAGGCCGTGCATGCCTTCGCGCTGCTGCAAACCTACCGCTTCAACCAGGCGCAGTTGATCGAGACGCCGCCCGCACGCGCCGCAGCGGCCGCGATCGACCTGGCGCGCGTGCGCGCGATCGTTGACACCGTTTTGCAGCAGGGTCGTGAATTGTTGAGCGAGGCGCAAGCCAAGGATTTGCTGGCGGCGTGCGGCGTGCCCGTGGTGGCCACGCGCAGCGTCAGCGCTGACGCCGAAGCGGCAGTGCTGGCTGCGGGCGAAGTCGGCTACCCGGTGGTGTTGAAGATCGTGTCGCCGCAGATCAGCCACAAGAGCGACGTGGGCGGCGTGGCGCTGGCGCTCGAAGACGCGGCGGCGGTGCGCCAGGCGGCCGGCAAGATGCTCCAGAGCGTGCGCCAGGCGCGCCCGGATGCCGCGCTGGCCGGCTTCACGGTGCAGGCCATGGTGCGCCGGCCGCAGGCTTTGGAGTTGATCGTCGGGGCCAGCGTCGACGCCGTGTTCGGCCCGGTGCTGCTGTTCGGCCAGGGCGGCACGGCCGTTGAAGTGGTGGCCGACCGCGCGGTGGCGCTGCCGCCCTTGAACGCGCCGTTGGCGCAGGCCTTGATCGCGCGCACCCGGGTGGCGCGCTTGCTGGCGGGCTGGCGCGATGTGCCGGCGGCCGATGCGGCAGGAGTCGTCGGCGTGCTGATGGCCGTGTCGCAACTGTTGGCCGACGAGCCGCGCATTGCCGAGCTCGACATCAACCCGCTGCTGGCCGACGCGGGCGGCGTGATCGCGCTCGATGCCCGCGTGCGCGTGAGCGCCGCGGCACCGGGTGGCGCAGCAAATTTCGCCATCCGGCCGTATCCGGCCGAGCTGGTGGAAAGCTTCGCCTGGCAGGGCCGGCAACTCACGTTGCGCCCGATCCGGCCCGACGACGAAGCCCAGCATCTGGCGTTCCTGGCTCGGCTCGATCCTGTGGACGTGCGTTTGCGCGTTTTTTACAGCCGGCGCAGCATCGAGCACAGCGAATTGGCGCGGCTGACCCAGATCGACTACGAACGCGAGATGGCGTTCATTGCCACGGCGCCGGCAGCGGCCGGGGGCGAAGAAACGCTGGGCGTGGCGCGTGCCATTTGCGACCCCGACAACCAGGACGCCGAATTCGGCATCATCGTGCGCTCGGATCTGAAAGGCGGTGGCCTGGGTGCGCGGCTGATGCACAAATTGATCGCTTACCTCAAAGCGCGTGGCACGCAGCGCCTGGTGGCCGTGGTGTTGAAAGACAACCAGCGCATGCTCGAACTGGCGCGCGAGTTGGGCTTCAGCGTCGAGGCGTCGCCGGCTGATGCCAGCACCTGGCATATCGACCTCAGGCTGAACTGATGGCGCGGTTGCCGGGCTGCTTGCCCGAGGTGCGGCGGCAGGGGCCGGCGCGGCCCTCACCGCCATCCATAGAATCAAAGCGACCTGCCGCCAACAACCAACACGCATGCCGCCATGAACCAAGCCGATTTCGACCTTCTGGTGCCGAACCATGAATTGGGCCGTCGCGCCGTGCTGCGTGCTGCCGTGGGCACCGGCTTTGCCGCCGCGGCGTTGCCGATCTGCGCGCAAAGCGTGATCAAGACCGACGACGCCGGGCTGGTGGCCGGCGAAGTCACCATCCCCGTGGGCAGCTTCAAGATGCCGGCCTACCGCGCCGCACCGGCGGGCAAGGCCAACGCGCCGGTGGTGCTGGTGTTGAGCGAAATTTTCGGCGTGCATGAACACATTGCCGACGTGGCGCGGCGCTTTGCCAAGGCCGGCTATTTCGCCATCGCGCCCGAGCTGTTCGTGCGCCAGGGTGACGCCGGCTCGTACGGCGAAATCGCCAAGCTGGTGGCCGAGGTGGTGAGCAAGGTGCCCGATGCGCAGGTGATGGCCGACCTGGACGCCGCGGTGGCCTGGGCACGCACGCAGGGGGCGGATGGCGGCAAGCTCGGCGTCACCGGCTTTTGCTGGGGCGGGCGCATCACCTGGCTGTATGCCGCGCACAACCCGGGCGTGAAGGCCGGTGTCGCATGGTATGGGCGGTTAGTGGGGGCGGCCTCGGCGCTGAACCCCGCGCACCCGGTGGATGTGGCTGGCAAGCTGGCCAGCCCGGTGTTGGGCCTGTACGGCGAGAAAGACACCGGCATCGGCCTGGACACGGTGGACAAGATGAAGGCCGCGCTGGCCGTGGGCAGTGCCGCGGCCAAGGCGTCGCAGTTCGTCATCTACCCCGATGCGCCGCACGCCTTTCATGCCGACTACCGGCCCAGCTACCGAGCTGAAGCGGCGGTCGACGGTTGGCGCCGCGCGCTGGCCTGGTTCAAGGCCCAGGGCGTTCATTGATCACCCTTTCCTACATCGTTGCCGCCACCTTGATTGGTGGCGTGCTGTCGGTGCTGATTGCCGCCTCGCTCACGGTGGGGTTGCTGGGGCGCATCGTCAAGAGCATGGTCAGCCTGTCGGCCGGCGTGTTGCTCGGCACGGCGCTGCTGCATGTGTTGCCCGAAGCGTTTGAATCCCAGGCCAGCCCGCATGGCTTGTTCGGCACGCTGCTGGGCGGCCTGCTGTTTTTCTTTCTGCTGGAAAAGGCCGAGCTGTACCGCCACACCCACCACCATGAAGGCGACGGCCACCACCACCATCACCAGTTCGATGCTGACCAAGCCGGCCGCGGCGGTTGGAGCATCCTGGTGGGCGACAGCATCCACAACTTTTGCGACGGCCTGATCATCGCCGCCGCCTTTCTCACCGATGTGCGGCTGGGCATCGTCACCGCCACGGCCATCATTGCGCACGAACTCCCGCAAGAGGTGGGCGACTACATCGTGCTGCTCAACGCCGGCTTCAGCCGGCGCAAGGCGCTGGTTTACAACGCCCTGTCAGGCCTGGCCGCGGTGGTGGGCGGCGTGCTCGGCTACTTCGTGGTGGGGCCGTGGCAGGAGATGTTCCCGTACCTGCTGGTGGTGGCGTCGAGCAGCTTCATCTACGTGGCCGTGGCCGACTTGCTGCCGCAACTGCAACGCCGCCTGCCCTGGCGCGAAACCGCTGCCCAACTGCTGTGGCTGGGCGGCGGGTTGGCCGTAGTCATGCTGGCCATGAATGGCCTGCACCCCGGTTGAAGCAGACGATCTACCTCACCACCAGCACCGGCACCGTGCAATGTGTCAGCACGCGAGTGGTTTCGCTGCCCAGCAGCAGGGCGGTGAAGCCGCGCCGGCCGTGCGAGGCCATCACCACCAGGTCGCAGTTCTGCGCCTTGGCATGGTCGACGATGGCTTCCCAGGGGTGCAGCGCTTCCACCGTGTGGCCCTGGCAGGTCAGGCCGGCGGCCAGGGCGGCGTCGTTCAGGGCCTTGACGTTGCGGCTGGCGATGCGCTCTTGCGCATCAAAAAACTCCTGCGGCGGCACGGGCTGCATTTCGGAGATGGCGCTGTAGGGAAACGGCTCTTTCACCGCGATGGTGAACAGCTCGCCGCCAGTGAGCTTGGCCAGGCCGATCGCCGCTTGCACGGCTTTGGCGGTGAGGTCGGAGCCGTCGGTGGGAACCAGGATGCGTTTGTACATGTGTTGCTCCTTGTGGCGTCGGTGCGGTCGGTGCGGTCAATGCGAGGGGCGACCGGCGTGGCCGCAGTGTCGCGCCAACAGGGGCTCAAGTGTTGATCAGAATCAAGTCAGCCACGGGCCACCGGTCGTGCGGCATCAGCACACCATTCGCTCCACGAGCCGGGGTACAGCGCCGAGCCGGCCAGGCCCGCATGCTCCATGGCCAACAGGTTGTGGCAGGCCGTCACACCCGAGCCGCACTGGTGCACCACCGCGCCGGCCGGGCCGAAGGCGCTGAAGGTGGCGCGCAACTCGGCGGCGGGCTTGAAGCGGCCGTCACCTTGCAGGTTGTCTTTGAAGAAGCGGTTGCGCGCACCGGGAATGTGGCCGGCCACTGGGTCCAGCGGCTCGACCTCGCCGCGAAAGCGTTCACCGGCACGCGCGTCGATGATGCAACGCGCGTGCTGTTGGGCTTGCAGCGCGGCCACATTGAATGCGGGCATGGCAGGCACGGCGCTGGCCGGGTAGGGCGGTTGTGCCAGGGCGGGTGACAGCACGCTCGTCAAGCTGCCGCCGGCCGCCTGCCAGGCTGGCGCGCCGCCATCAAGCACCGCCACCTCGGCATGACCCAACCAGCGCAGCAGCCACCAGGCGCGGGCGGCATAGGGGCCGCCCTGGGCGTCGTAGGCCACCACTTGCACGCCCGGCGCAATGCCCCAGGCGCCAACTTGCGCTGCGAAGCGGTTGCGTTCGGGCAGGGGGTGGCGGCCGTTGTGGCCAGTCTTGGCGCCCGACAGGTCATGCTCCAGGTGCGCGTACACGGCACCGGGCAGGTGGCCTTGCGCGTAGGCCTTTTCGCCGGCCGTGGCATCCGTGAGATCGAAGCCGCAGTCCAGCAGCACGACGCGCTGCGCACCGTGCAGCAGGGCCAGCAATTCATCGGCCTGGATCAAGGTGTCGTGCGTCAAGGTGTTGTGCGTCATTGGGCAACTCCATGTTTGAACCCGCGGCGCGATCACGCCCGGGCCTCGGTTTGCTTCGTCGCGGGCGGGGTGTTCAGCCGCGTGGCAGCAACGCCGGCCGCCACGATCAGGCCGATGCCCACGGTCGCCTGCCAACTCAACAACTCGTCGAACACCAGGATGCCATAGACGTATGAAAACAGGATGCCGCAATACTGCAACGCCGCGATGGTGAGCAAGCGGCCCACGGCATAGGCGCGGGTGAGCATCATCTGCCCCACCGTGGCGAGCACGCCAATGGCCAGCAACAGCGCCACGCCCTGCCAGGTGTGGGCGTGCAGGCCAGTGAAGGGTAACGTTAGTGCGCCCAGGGCAATGCCACCGGCGGCGAAGTAGAAGACGACGCGGTAGTCGGGTTCGCCCAGGCGGTTGAGCACCTTCACTTGCATGTAAGCCGCCGCGGCCAGCACGCCAGATACCAGGCCCGCCAGGCCATGCCCGAGCTGGTCTTGCTCGATGGTCGGGCGCAGCACCAGCACCACGCCGGCAAAGCCCACCAGCACGGCGGCCACCAGGCGCGGGTTGACACGCTCGCCTTGCAGCGCCAATGCGGCGAAGACCATGGCCACGGCAATCCACACCGACGACATGTAGTTCAGCACCGTGGCCGTGGCCAACGGCAGCTGCGCCAGAGCATAGAACCACAGGCCCAGCGACAGCACGCCCGACAGGCTGCGCCAGAAGTGCGCGCCAGGGATGGCCGTGCGCAGAGTGCCGCCGTTGATGCGCACCCAACCGATGATGTAGGCGGCGGTGAACAGGCTGCGATAGAGCACGATCTCGCCGGCGCTGTACTGCAGCGAGGCGAGCTTGACGCACACGCCCATGCTGGCGAACAGGAAGGTCGCCGCGATGATCAACCAGGGGGCAGACATCAGAGCCAAGGGGCGGCGTTCACGCGCGCGGCCCCATGTGCGCGTCGGCCACGTTCACGCGCGCGGGCCCATCTGCATCTGCCTGCGGTACCACTCATGAAAGTGCCGCATGCCGTCTTCCATCGGGCTTTGGTAGGGGCCGAATTCGTTGTCGCCACGCAGCATGAGCGCCTGCCGACCGGCGTCCATGCGCAGGGCGATCTCGTCGTCCTCCAAACAAGTCTCTCGATAGGCGGCTTGCTGGCATTCGACGAACTCGCGCTCGAACGCCTGGATCTCTTCCGGGTAGTAGAACTCCACCACGTTGACGCAGTGGCGCGGCCCGCGCGGCACCAGGTGCGACACCACCAGCACATGCGGGTACCACTCCACCATCAGGTGCGGAAAACAGGTCAGCCAGATGGCGCCGAATGCCGGCGGTGCGCCGTTGCGGTACTTCAGCAGCACCTCGTGCCATTTGCGGTAGGTGTCCGATCCTGGCCGGGCCAGTTCATTCTGCACGCCCACCGTCTGTACCGAATGGTGGCGGCCGAATTCCCAGCGCAGGTCGTCGCAGGTGACGAAGCCGCCCAGGCCGGGGTGGAAGGGTGCGACGTGGTAGTCCTCAAGGTAGACCTCGATGAAGGTCTTCCAGTTGTAGGCGCATTCGTGCAGTTCCACCTTGTCGAGCACGAAGCCTGAAAAGTCGGGCATGTGCGGCGGCGCCAGGCCGGCCAGCGCGCCCGCCACGTCATGGCCGTTGGCTTCGAACAGCAGGCCGTTCCAGCTTTGCAGCGGCGTGTTGCGCAGGTGCAGGCAAGGGTCTTGTGCGAAGTGCGGCGCGCCGATCAGGTGGCCATGCGCGTCATACGTCCAGCGGTGCAACGGGCACACGATCTGCCCGCCATTGCCCGCGTTCGCACCGGCCAGGCGGCCGCGGCCGCGCAGCATCAGCGCCTGGCGGTGGCGGCACACGTTGCTCAGCAGCTCAACGCCCAGCGGCGTGCGCACCAAGGCGCGGCCTTCGC
>JAYUPO010000423.1:0-3075 GCA_043760085.1 Burkholderiales bacterium | reverse complement strand
TTCCCCAACGCCACCGTGCGCGCCGACAAGAACGACGCCGATTTCTGGCTCAGCCAGGCCAACATGGATAAGGCTCCCGAAGCCGGCAAGGGTGCGTTCAAGGGTGCGATGGCGTCGATCAACCCCTACGCGGCTGCCGGCAAGTTCAGCCCCTTCGATGGCGACACGCAACTCGTCAACGGCGTGAAAGCGGTTGCCGCGCGCGGCCACACACCAGGCCACACGACGTACATGGTTGAAAGCAAGGGCCAGAAGATGATGATCTGGGGCGACCTGATGCACGTGGCCGCGGTGCAATTCAACGACCCCAGCGTGACCATTCAGTTCGATTCCGATTCCACTGCCGCCGCGGCGCAGCGCGCCAAGGCTTACGCCGCCGCCGCGGCCGAGGGCTATTACGTGGGCGTGACCCACATTTCGTTCCCCGGCATCGGCAAGCTGCGCGACGATGGCCGCGGCTATACGTGGCTGCCGGCGAACTATGTGAGCGCGAACAAGTAGCGTGCGTTGACAGATCAGCCGCGCAGCGCGTTGACCAAAGGCTTGCCGGCTTTATCACGGTAAACATCGAAGTCGGCGTCGATGCTCAGCACATGGCGGATGCGCAGGCGCGCCGCCGCTTCGGCGATGGACGCATCGGCCAGGTCGAACGGCAAGCTGGCAAAGCGCGTGGCAATGGGCAGCATGTCGGGCAGCGAAGCCGGCACGGGGGCATCTACCGCAATGCCCCCGCGCTGCGCCCAGCGCAGGAAGTCAAGCGCACAAGGGTTGCCGATGCGCCGCGCCAGCAGCGCGCAGACCTCGGTGACCACGGGCCACGTGGTGATGAGGGCACTTGATTCATTGGCCTTGAGCCAGGCCAGCACGACCGCATGCCAATGGTCCGCGGCATTGAACAGGGCGATCAAGGGGCCGCCGTCCACCAGCACGCGGCCAGGCACCAGGTAGCGCGCGCTGGGCTCGCGGGCCTTGCGGGCCGTGGCCATTCAGCGTGGCGCGCTGCGGGCGGCATGCTTGGCCGCCAAGGCATCGGTCACGGCAGCTTTGCGCGTTTGCGCCAATTCGGGTGGCCCGCTGAAACGGCCAAAGAGATCGGCACCCAGGCTGAATGGCGATGGCTTGGCTGGCGCTGCCGCGTCAAGGTAGTGCATCAAGGCCTCGCGAATCAATTCACCCGCGGGACGCCCCTCGGCCACACTGCGCTGGCGCAGGCGTTGCTCCAGTTCAGGGCCGAATTTGACGGTCATGGTCATGGCGGCACTTCAAAGTATTACGTTCAATAATACATATCAGATGAAACGCCAGTCAAGTGGGCAAGCACTTCAAGTCGGTTAATTGGCGCCCAGCATGCCCAAGGCATCACGCCAATGCGCCACGCCCACACCTTGCAAGCGCTGGTTGCCCGGCGCGCCGCACACCAGCAGCGGCTCGCCTTGCACAGCCTGCGCGGCGTGGCGCTGCCAGGTGTGCAGACTTTTTAGCCATTCGGTTTGAAACGTGGCGCCTGACTTGAATTCAACCGGCCACAGGGTGCCGGCGCGTTCAATGAGCAAGTCAACCTCGTTGCCGATGTTGTCGCGCCAGAAATAGGCCGTGCCCGGCGCGCCGGTGTGGCGCAGGTGCTTGCCGTACTCGGCCACGCACAGGTTTTCAAACAAGGCGCCGCGCATGGGGTGGCTGTTCATGGCGCGCGCATCGGTGATGCCGAGCAGCCACGCGGCCAGGCCAGTGTCGTGAAAGTACAGCTTGGGTGTCTTCACCAGCCGCTTGCCGAAGTTGGTGTGATACGGCGGCAGGCGAAACGCCACGTAGGTGGCTTCCAGCACATTGAGCCAGTCGCGCGCCGTGGTTTGCGCCACACCTAGATCGTTGGCCACGGCATTCAGGTTGAGCAGTTGCCCGCAGCGCGCCGCCATCATGCGCATGAAGCGCTGGAATTGCAGCAAGTCGGTGATGCGGCTGACCTGCCGCACATCACGTTCGAGGTAACTGGCCACATAACTGGCGTGCCAGTCGGCACTGGCCACATCGGTGCTGTGGATGGCCGGGTAGGCGCCGCGCACCAGCAGCTCATCAAGGCTGAGCTGGTTGAACGTGGCGGCGCCTTCAACGTAGGCCAGGGGCATCAATTCCACGAACCCGGCGCGGCCGGCCAGGCTTTGGCTCACGGCCTGCGACAGCAGCAGGTTTTGCGAACCGGTGACGAGAAAGCGGCCCGGCCGGCGGTCAGCATCGACCATGGTTTGCAGGTACGACAGCAGCTCGGGCACGCGCTGCGCTTCGTCAAGGATCACACCTTGCGTGTGTGCGGCCAGAAAGCCGCGCGGGTCTGCCGCCACGCGCTGGCGCACATCGGGGTCTTCCAGCGACACATAGGCATGGCCGGGCAGCGCAGCGCGTGCCAGTGTGGTTTTGCCGGACTGGCGCGGGCCGGTGAGCACCAGCACCGGGAAGCCGCGCGCAAGCCGCAACAGGCGGGCGTGGGCAGTGCGGGGATAGGTGGCGCCGAGCATGATTTGCTATTTCGGTGTCTGAAGCTGAAATTGTAAAACAACTTTTTGCGCCCTGAGCAATCAGGCATCCATCTGCTTCTGAAACACCAGCCCCGCATGCTCGCGCAGGGCGTGGAACTTGATCTTCGGCCAGTTCTCTTGCATGGCACGCAGCTCGCCGGCGTATTCCAGCAGCACGGTGGGGGCACCCACGGCGTCGAAGGCGATGCGATGGGCGTTGCCTTCGATGTAGCGCTCAAGTTCCTTCTCGCCACCATCGGCCGCGTCACAGGTGACCCAGCGCGCCACGTTGTAGCGCGCCGGCTGGATGCGCGCCTTGACGCCGTATTCATGTTCCAGCCGGTGCGCCACCACGTCAAACTGCAACTGGCCCACCGCGCCTAACAGCAACATGGAGCCGGCATGCGGGCGAAAGACCTGGATCGCGCCTTCCTCGCCCAGTTGCGTGAGGCCGGCGCGCAATTGCTTGGTCTTCAGCGGGTCGGCCACTTCCACGCTGCGAAACAGTTCGGGCGCGAAGAACGGCAGGCCGGTGAACTGCAAGGCCTCGCCCTCGGTGAGC
>JAYUPO010000422.1:0-3076 GCA_043760085.1 Burkholderiales bacterium | reverse complement strand
GCCGCGCGCCAGTACCTGCTGTACGACCTGAGCGGCAACCAGGTGCTGGCCGAACGCGGCGCCGATGCGCAGGCCGACCCAGCCTCGCTCACGAAGCTGATGACCGCCTACCTGGTGTTCAACGCGCTGCGCGACAGGAAGCTCACGCTGACGCAGACACTGCCGGTGTCGCTGCGCGCCTGGGCCCAGCGCAAGGGTGGCGGCTCGCTGATGTTCATCGACACGACGATGCGGCCCAAGGTCGATGAGCTGATCAAAGGCATGATCGTGCAAAGCGGCAACGACGCCTCGGTGGCGCTGGCTGAGGCCGTTGGCGGCACGCTGGACAACTTCGTGGCCATGATGAACCGGCAGGCCCAGGCCTGGGGCCTGAAGAACACGCAGTTCAAGAACGTCACCGGCCTGACGGAGCCCGGCCACTATTCGTCGGCGCGCGACATGGCGCTGATCGCGGTGAAGATCATCACCGACCACCCGAACTTCTATCCCAACTACTCGATCCGCAACTTCACGTTCAACAAGATTGCCCAGGACAACCGCAACATGCTGCTCGGGCGCGACCCCACGGTGGACGGCATGAAGACCGGCTACACCGACACCGCCGGCTACTGCCTGATCGCCAGCGCCGTGCGCGAGTTTCCCAACGGCAAGCGCCGGCTGCTCAGCGTGGTGCTGGGCACGGCCTCGCGCGAAGCCCGGGCGGCGGAAAGCCAGAAGTTGCTGAACTGGGGCTACCAGGCCTGGGACGCGGTGAAGCTGTTCGACGCCGGCAAGCCCCTGGCCAGTGCAAGAGTGTGGAAGGGCCGCGCCGAGCAGGCGCAGTTGGGCACGGCCGGGCCGTTGATGATCACCGTGCCCAAGGGCGAGGGCGACAAACTCAAGACGGAAATCGAACGCACCGACCCGCTTATTGCGCCACTGCAAAAGGGCCAGGCAGTGGGCAACGTCAAAATCAAGACCGCTGCCGGCACACTGCTTGCCACCGTGCCGCTGGTGGTGCTGGAACCGGTGGAATTGGCGGGCATCTTCGGCCGCGCCTGGGATGCGATTCGGTTGTGGATCAAGTAATTCAACCAAGGAGCACTGCGATGAGCGCTGAGTTGCCAAGTACGCTGTGCTACCTGAATGGCGCCTACCTGCCATTGAACGAGGCCAAGGTGTCGGTGCTCGACCGCGGCTTCACTTTCGGCGATGGCATTTACGACGTGCTGCCGGTCTATGGCCAGCGCCTTTTCCGCTTTGACGAACACCTGGCGCGCCTGGCGCGCAGCCTGGCCAAGGTGCGCATCCCCAACCCGCACCGCCGCGAGGCGTGGCTGGAACGCGCGCGACACCTGGTGGCCGAGCTGGCCACACAAACCGGGGCGCAGGATCAGGTGGTGTACATCCAGGTCACGCGCGGCGTGGCGCCACGCGACCATGTCATGCCTGAAGGCATCACGCCTACGGTGTTCATGATGGCCAACCCGATGAAGCCACCCGGCGCCGAGCTGCGCCACCAGGGCGTGGCCTGCATCACGGCGCGCGACTTTCGCTGGGAGCGCGGCGACATCAAGAGCACCAGCCTGCTGGGCAACGTGCTGGCGCGGCAGATTTCGGCCGACCATGGCGCACTGGAAACCATCCTGTTCCGCGACGGCTTCCTCACCGAAGCCTCGGGCAGCAATGTCTGGGTCGTTCACGAAGGTGCCCTGCTCGGCCCGCCCAAGAGCGAGCATGTGCTGGAAGGCATTCGCGTCGATCTGTTTCGCGAGCTGTGCGAAGAGTGCGGCATCGCCTACAACCTGCGCCCCATCGCCGAGGCCGACGTGCATTCGGCCGATGAAGTGCTGCTCAGCTCCGCCACCAAGGAGGTGCTGGCCGTGACCAGCATCGATGGCGAGTCCGTGGGCCACGGCGCCGGCCGTGGCAAGCCCGGGCCGGTGTACGCGCGGCTGCACGAGGCCTACCAGCGGGCCAAGCAGCAGCAATCAATCTGACCGGGCAGCGAGCACCCGCATGGCCAGCCCCACACCGCCACCGCTGATCGAATACCCCTGCCTGTTTCCCATCAAGGTGATGGGTGAAGACGTGCCGGGTTATGTCGACGCCATCGTGGCCATCGCGCGCGCCTTCGACCCGGGCTACGACAGCGCCACGCTGGAGCGCCGCGCCAGCCGCACCGGCCGCTACCTTGGCCTGACGCTGACCGTGAGTGTGCACTCACGTGAACAGCTCGACGAGCTGTACCGCACCTTGAGCACGCACCCGCTGGTCAAGGTGGTGCTGTAGAAGCAAGCCGGTCAGCCCCGCCCCTGTACCCCCACCCATGCCGCCCGCCACCCGCCACGCCAGCGACTTGCCAAACGCGGCGCTCGGCGAAGACTTCTGGCCACGCGGCCCGGGCGACGACGCGGCGGCAACAGCCGCGCCCGACACGGCCCACGCCGCACTTCATGCCAGCGCCCAGGCGCTGCGCGCCACGCTCAGCGAAGAAGAACTGGCCGCGTTGATCACACGCATCGTCAACCACGATGAACAGGCGCTTGCGGCCTTGTACGACGCCACTTGCGCGCGCGTGCACGGCCTGGTGTTGCGCATCACCCGGCGCAGCGCGCTGGCCGAAGAAGTGGTGGAAGACACCTACTGGCAGGTCTGGCGCCAGGCGCCGCGCTTTGACGCCGAACGTGGCAAGTGCATCACCTGGCTGCTGGCCATGGCGCGTTCGCGGGCGATTGACGCCCTGCGCCGCAACCAGCGGTTCCAGCACGAGCCGCTGCCCGAAGACGGCAGCACCGCCGCGCCCGACGCCGCTGCCGCGGCCGACAGCGCGCCTGATGAACTGTTGCAGGCCAGCCGGGGCGCGCAGCAGTTGCACCTGGCCTTGGTGCAGCTCGATGCGCGCTCGCGCCAGTTGGTGGCGCTGGCTTTCTTTCGCGGCCTGACGCATGAGGAGATTGCCGAACAGGCTGCCCTGCCCTTGGGCTCGGTCAAATCGATCATCCGCCGCGCGCTGCAGCAATTGCGCAGCGCACTCTCACCGGCCTGAGCGAACATCATGAGCACCCCCCCACTCCACCCCCACCTGCCCGCGCCG
>JAYUPO010000421.1:0-3079 GCA_043760085.1 Burkholderiales bacterium | reverse complement strand
GGGCGCTGCAGCCCTGTGCGGCCGGCCGGTGCCGCACCCGGCCTGGTTCTACCCCGGTGGTGGCTGGGTCCGCCCGGCAGAGCTGGTGCGCTGGTTTCTGCGCCAGGCGGCAGCAAATTTTATCGGCGGCCAACACGTGGCCGCCTTGCGCCAAGTGGGCACCCAATGGCAGGCGCTGGGCGCCGATGGGCGCTGCCTGGCCCAGGCGCCCTGCATGGTGCTGGCCAACGCGGGCGATTGCCAGCGCCTGCTGGGCGTCAATGCGCCGCCGCTGCAAGCCGTGCGCGGGCAGTTGAGCCTGGCTCAGGCCGAGGCCGGCACGCCACAGCTACCCATGGTGGGCGCGGGCTTTGCGCTGACCACCGCGCCGGGCGAACTGGTTTTCGGCGCGACGCAACATGTTGATGACTTCGAGCCGCTCCTGCGCGCAGCGGATCACGCCGCCAACCTGCTGCGCCTGGCCACGCTCACCGGCCTGGCCATCGAGCCCGGCCAGGCACCGTTGCGCGGGCGCGTGGGCTGGCGCTGGCTGGCACCTGACCGGCTGCCGCTGGCAGGTGCAGTGCCGCTGCCCCTCATGGGTTCAATGCCGCGCTCATTGCACGCTGTGGCGCGGCAACCGGGCTTGTTTGTGCTGGCCGGCCTAGGCTCGCGCGGCCTGGCCTGGGCACCGCTGGCGGCGCAGGTCCTGGCCGCTCAGATTGTTGGCGCGCCCTGCCTGCTAGAGGCCAGCCTGCGCGACGCCATCGACCCGGCGCGCTTTGCGCTGCGCGCGGCGCGCCGGCCGGCTCAGGGCTGCGGTTGAGGCTGTGGCTGAGCCGGAGGCGAAGCCTCGTCGGCCGGCGCAGGGTTGGCGTCGTCCTGGCCAGGGTCGCCCGACTTGCGTTGCGCCTTTTCCTTGGCTTTCTCTTCCTTCTTCTGCCGCTTGGCCAGCTCACGCTGCCGTTTCTCAAACGAGTAATTGGGTTTGGCCACGGGCCGTCCTTCCTAGGGAGTCAACGATGCGCCACCGCCCGGACTGGCTCCGGCACCTCAAGGTGCCGAACCCAGCCAGTCAGCAAGCGCGCTGTATGGCTGCATTGTGGTGCAGGTGTGTGCAGCAAATTGAACAGCCGCCGTCACTGCGTTAGCTTGCGCCAACGGCATCGAACACCAGCGTCTTCAACCCCTCGCGCGTGGCCAGCAGGCACAGGCTGGCGCGCTGGCGCGCGAACAGGCCCACCGTCACCACGCCCGGCCACTGGTTAACTTCCTCTTCCATGCGCAGCGGCACGCTGATGTGCAGGCCGTGCACATCGAGAATGTGGCCGCCGTTGTCGGTGACCACACCCTGGCGCAGGCGGGCGTCGCCGCCCAGCGCCTTGAAGCGCCGCGCCACCTGCGCCGCCGCCATGGGGATCACCTCCACCGGCAGCGGGAAGTGGCCCAACGTGCGCACGAGCTTGGACTCATCGGCAATGCAAACGAAAACCCGAGCCAGGTCGGCGACGATTTTTTCGCGCGTCAAGGCCGCGCCACCGCCCTTGATCATGTGGCCCTGATGGTCGATTTCATCGGCGCCGTCAACGTACACGTCCAGTTGCTCGACGCTGCCGGCGTCGACCACCCGCACGCCACGTTCGCGCAAGCGCGCGCTGGAACGTTCGCTGCTGGACACCGCCGCCGCCACCGGCAGCGGCAGTTGGGCCAGCGCGTCGATGAAGTGATCGACTGTCGAGCCCGTGCCAACGCCGATCACGCTGCCGCCCTTCACATGCGCCAGCGCCGCGCGCCCGGCCAGGGCCTTGAGTTCGTCTTGGGTCATGACTGCCATTATGAACAGCCACACCAGGTGCACGGGGCGCGTCAAACTCGCCAAAGCGCTTGCAACAATGCCGCCATGACCCTGCTGCCCTACGCCCTGGCCCGCCCCTTTCTGTTCGGCCTGGATGCCGAGCGCGCGCACGATCTCACGCTCGATGCGATCGCCCTGGTGCAACACACGCCGGCGCTGCGCTGCATCGCCCAGAACCGCATCGACGACCCGGTTGACGTGGCCGGGCTGCGCTTCCCCAACCGCGTGGGCCTGGCCGCCGGGCTGGACAAGAACGGCCGCTGCATCGACGGCCTGGGCGCCCTGGGCTTTGGCTTCATCGAAGTGGGCACCGTCACGCCGCTGGCCCAACCCGGCAACCCGCGCCCGCGCCTGTTTCGCCTGCCCGCCGCGCAGGCCCTGATCAACAGGTTGGGCTTCAACAACCAGGGCCTGCATGTCTTTCTGGCCAACGTGCAGCGGGCGCGGCGTTTTCGTGCGCAGGGTGGCATCGTCGGCCTGAACATCGGCAAGAACGCCGCCACGCCGATTGAACACGCGGTCAAGGATTACCTGCTGGGCCTGGAAGGCGTGTACGGCGTGGCCGACTACATTACTGTCAACATCAGCAGCCCGAACACGCGCAACTTGCGCGAGCTGCAAAACGACGCCGCCCTGGACGCCTTGCTGTCAGCCTTGCAGCGGCGCCGCAGCGAATTGGCGCAGGCTCAAGCCCGCAACGTGCCCTTGTTCGTGAAGATCGCACCCGATCTGGATGAAGCACAGGTCAAGGCCATTGCCGCGGCACTTCGCCGCCATGGCGTGGCCGGCGTGATCGCCACCAACACCACCTTGCAGCGCCAGGCCGTGCAAAGCCTGCGGCATGCTGATGAAACCGGCGGCTTGAGTGGCGCACCGTTGTTCGAGGCCAGCAACCGCGTGGTGGCTCAACTGCGCGCCGAGCTGGGCCGCAACACAGCCATCATTGGCGTGGGCGGCATCCTGAGCGGCGCCGACGCACAGGCCAAGCTGGCTGCGGGCGCTGACCTGGTTCAGCTCTACACCGGCTTGATCTACAAAGGCCCGGCGCTGGTGAGCGAAGTGTCCGCTGCATTGAAAGGTTACCAAATGCAAGCGGCGCGCTCTGCAACCAGCCGCGGGTGACGAAACCTGTCACTTCAGCGGGCAGCCGACACAAGCCGTCGCCCGGCAAGTGACCGGTTGCGTCACCTGGCGTGCATCCTGCACGCCCCAACCACCGCTTCAGCCCATTTCGGGGCTGGCACG
>JAYUPO010000420.1:0-3085 GCA_043760085.1 Burkholderiales bacterium | reverse complement strand
CCACATGGGCCACGGTGTGCAGCGCCGCGCGCTCGCGCAAGGCATCAGGTTGGCCGGTGATGAGCTGCGGCGCCAGCGCCAGCGCCGTGGCGCGCTTGGCACCCGGCTCAATGCCCAGCGCCGCCGCCGCGGCATTGGCGGCCAGCACGCGGTGCGCATGCAGCAGCGCCACGGGCTGCTCGCGCTGCGCAACGGGCAAGGTGGCCACGAAGGCTTGCAAGGGCAAGTGCGGCAGGGTCAGCGCCAGCCACAGGGGGGAAGGCATGGCGATGAAGGTGGGTGGGTGTGGCTGCCCGCTTTGGGCATGAGCCTTATGCGGGTCAGGTGCGGGTCAGGTGCGGGTCATATGCAGTTATGGCGGGTCAGGTGCAGTCGTGCGCGCGCCATGCGCAGGCCATGCGCGCCATGCCCGGCAAACGCTTGCTACGCGTGGGCCATGTGCTGGCTACGCTGCGTTGGAACTTGCCGCCCCCACCGCCCCGCTGAGCGGCAGCACACGCTGGCCCGGCAAACCGGGCTGCAAGTGTTCACGCAGCGCCGCCCCCAGCACCGCGGGCAGCTCCAGGTGCAGCACCCCGCCGCACGGTGGGCCGCGGCGCTTGAGCAGGCGCACGGCCAGCACATCGGGCCCGGCGCAGGCCAGGCTCAGGCGCAGCGGCGCCGGGCTGGGTTTGCTGCGCGCTTCAATGTCGCAAAAGATGAACGCCGGCCCGGCATGCGCCTGTGCGGCCAGTTGCAGGCGGCGTAAATGTTCAGCACGCAGCCGCGCCGGCAGCCAGGCCAGCACGGCAGCGGCCTGGCCGCTGCGCAGGGTTTGCTCCAGCGCCCACAGCAGATCGGGGTTGACCAGGCTGTGCTGGCGCGGGCCGGCGCGGCCATGAATGACGATCAGCGCGCGCGCATCCACCCCCAGTTGCCCCAGGGCCCAGCCGCACAGCAGGGCCGGCGGGTCGAACAGCAGGATGCTGCGCGGGGCCGCATCCGCACCCGCACCCGCACCCGCACCGGCACCGGCATTGGCTGGCTCACCCCGGCCGCCCAGGGCCGCCAGCGCCGGGGCCAGCAGGCGCATCTCACCCAGGCCGGTGTGGGGCAGCAGCAGTTCGGTCAGGGCGCTGTGCGGCCAGCCGCCGCCGGGCAGTTCAGCATCGAGCAACGCAAAGCCGGTGGCGCAGGTGCCCTCGCGGTGGCGGCCCAACTGGTGCGCCCGCCACAGCGCCGGGTGCAGGGCCTGCGGCTGCGCCAGCAGCGCCTGGCGCCCGAGGGCGGCCACCGCACCGCAAGCGGCAGCAACCGCCGCAACGGGGGCCACAGCGGGGGCCGCGTGGGCAGCAACGGCGGTTGAAGATGCGGGGGTGAAGAGGTCCATTTTGCTGTACGTTTATACAGTCTTTTCCAAACCCGTTCAAGCTCACCGTTTACCCATGCAGGGCGATGTGCGCGATAAGCTTCGCTGCACACCCCCTCACTGCTGAACATGCCCACCCAAACCCCAGGCGGCCTGGTCTATTCCACCGCAGCCGGCCGCATGTGCCCGGCCTGCCGCCGCCCGCTGGCGCAATGCACCTGTGCCCACCAAAGCAAACAAGCTGTTCAGGGTGACGGCAAGGTGCGCGTCAGCCGTGAAACAAAAGGCCGCGGCGGCAAGGCCGTGACGCTGGTGCGCGGCCTGCCCTTGCCGCAGGCCGAGCTGCTTGATCTGGCCAAGCGCCTGCGCAGCGCCTGCGGCGCCGGCGGCACGGTGAAAGACGGCGTGATCGAAGTGCAAGGCGACCACGCCGAGCGTGTGACAGCCTGGCTGCAAAAGGAAGGCTGGGCGGCCAAGCGGGCCGGGGCCTGAACAGCGCCGCGGCTTCATCGCTCAGGTTCGCCGGCAGCTTCACCACCGTCAAGCGCCAAACTCGGTGAGCAATTCGCCGGCCAACGGCGGCTGTGCCAGCAAGCCCTTGGCATCAGCCACCATCTGGCCATTGACCCACACGCCATGCACGCCTGTGGCATCAGTGGTCAAGCGCGGCGCGCCGCCGGGCAAATCGAACACCCGGCGCTTGGGGCCGCGGCCCACGGTGGCAGGGTCGAACAGCAGCAAGTCGGCGGCGTAACCTTCGCGCACCAGGCCGCGGCCGCGCAGGCCCAGGATGCCGGCGGGCTGTGAGGTGAGCTTGCGCACGGCATCAGTCAGGCTCATGGCGCCTGCTTCACGCACCCAGTGGCCCAACAGGTGCAGGCCGAAACCGGCGTCGTTGAAGAAGGTGAGGTGCGCGCCGGCATCGCTGAGCGAGACCAGGCTGTGCGGGTGGTTGAGCATGCGCGCCACCGCGGTTTCGTCGCTGTTGAGCAATTGCGCGGTGAACACGGTTTGCAGGTTCTCAGCTAGAGCCAGGTCGAGCATCGCATCCAGCGGGTCAACGCTGCGTTGCTCGGCGATCTCGGCCAGGCTGCGTTGTTCGAGTCCGCGGTGCGCGTCGAGCGCCACTTCCACCACATGCACCTTGGCCCATTCGCCGTTGAACAGCCGAAAGACGGCCGGCGCGGCCAGCTCGGCGCGCACCGCGTCGCGAAAGCCGCGCTGCGCCAACACCGCCTTGAGCGCATCGCCGTGCAAGCCCAGCGCCGGCTTCCAGCTCGCCAGCCCTTCCACCGGGTAGGGCGAGGCCAGGGTGAAGTCCATGGTCAACGGGCAACACGATACCTGCCCAATCAGAGAGTGACCTCTTGCGTTAGCCGCGCTGATCGCATCCAGATCGTTGAACACCGCTTGCGGGTTGGTGCCGTTGTGCAGCAGCGCGGCCACCATCACCGGGCGGCCACTGCCGGCGGCCAGGCTTTCCAGAAACGGCATGGGCGTGTGCCCGCCCTTGGTGAGCATGAACACGCCGCGCCCGCCTTCACCCATGGCGTTCACCAGCGCCGTGAACTCGCGCTCGTCGGCCAGGCGCGACGGCATGGGCAGCCCGCCTTCGCCGTTGTGCGCCGGGCTGGTGCTGCTGGCAAAGCCCACCGCGCCGGCGCGCATGGCGCTGCGTACCAGGGATTGCATCTGGTCGATTTCAGCGTCGGTGGCGGCGCGGCGCGGCGCATCGGC
>JAYUPO010000419.1:0-7949 GCA_043760085.1 Burkholderiales bacterium | reverse complement strand
CGGCCCAGCCCACCTCAACTTCGTCGCGCTCAACATAGGGCCGCCCGGGGGCCAGGTCGGCCGGGGTGGCGCCGAGCACGGCTACATCAGACATAGGCGGGCGTTCATCACCGTCGCAAGATTGGGCCGCGCAGCAGGTTTACTCATACCTTCTCAAACTTCAAAGTGCGAGAGGAACAGGCGCCGCAGGCTCTGATAAGCCTGCCGGCCCAGCGGTATTTGCGGGTGGTCGAAGCGCACATGCACGCGCTGGCCGAAGTACGGCGCGATGGCCTCACCAGCCGTGGCCGGTTCGATGTCGATCTGGAACAGCCGCTCCATCGCCTTCAGGCCCTGCGGGTCGCGCGGGTCGGCGGTGAACACGCCCCCGCCGGCCGTGGTGAGCACGCGGCTGGGCAACTCGTTCTTGCCCGCCGGTTGCTGGCGCAGGATGCGGCCTTGCAGCACCACGCCCTGCGCGTGCGCCAGGCGCATTTGCACCGTGCCGCCGGGCAGGCCCACGGCGTCAACATCGGCCTGGGTGACGATGACCTTGACGAACGGGCGGTCGTCCGGCCCGGCCACGAAACCCAAGACCTCGCCTTGGCGAAAGTAGCGCCCGGCCTGGTCTTCCGGCCGCGCCACGATGAAGCGCCCGTTGCTGCCGCTGCTGACGATCAGCGCGCCCGCGCGTTCCTGGGCCCGCTGCAACGCCTGCTGCTCACCAACAAGTTGCTCGCGCACCATGTCGGCCCGGGCGCGGTCATTCACGAATTCGAGCGTGTAGTTGGCCTTCAGCTCGGCCACTCGGGCCGTGAGCAATGCCACCTGCGCCTGCAACGCCGGGTCGCGGTGGCGCACCAGGGGTTGGCCACGTTGCACCTGTGCCCCCGGCTTGGCCAGATAGGTGGCCATGAAGCCGTGCGTGCCGGCGCGCAGTGTGGCGGCCTCGGGCAGCCAGACCACCCCTTCGGCCTGGGTGCGGTGCGGCATGGGCACCCAGGCCAAAAAGCCCGCCAGCAGCGCCAGCGCCGCGCCACCCACCGCCAGGGCGCGGCCGCGCATTTCGCGCAGGTGGCCGCGCTGCATGTTCTTGAACACCCGCACCAGCGGCATGAACGCCATCATCACCACCGCCCACAGGGCCAGCACCACGCCAACGAAGAAGAACCGGGTGCTGATGAACAACGCAATGGCCACCGTCACCAGCATGCGGTAGAAGGTGCTGGCCAGGCCGTAGAAGGTGAGCCAGGCGGCCTCGCTGCCGGTGTGGGCCACCGGCTGCGCATGCTCGCTGCGCAGCACATGGCGTTGCAGCAGGTAGCCCCATTGGCGCGCCGACTGCTGCGCCAGGTTGGGCATTTCGATCAGGTCAGTCAGGATGTAGTAGCCGTCATAGCGCAGCAGCGGGTTGCCGTTGAACAGGATGGTCGAGACACCCGCGACAAACATCACGTTGAAGGCCACGCTGCGCAGCAGGCCGGGCTCGGCCAGCATCCAGACATAAAAGGCCACGGCCGCCAGGAACAGTTCGACCACCATGCCGGCCGCACCGACCAGCGCGCGGCGCCATTTCGAGCGAAAGACAGTGGAGGCGCTGGCATCGACGTACGGCACGGGCATCAGCACCAGCAGCATCAGGCCCATGTCGTGCACCTCGCCGCCGCCGGCGCGCGTGGCGCTGGCATGGCCCATCTCGTGCAGGAACTTGATGAACGGGAAGACCAGACCGAGCAGCAGCAGGTTGTCAACTTCGAGCACACGGTCGCTCAGGTTGCCGCTGAGCTCTGGCCAGCGCGATGGCGCCAACACCAGCGCCGGCACCACCACCGCCAGCCACAGCAACATGCCGGGCCAGCCCCACAGGGCGCGCCACAGCGGCACGAAGCGGTCGAGAAAGCGACCCGGGTCCCACAGCGGGATGCGCACGGCCATCGGGTTGGCCCAGCCGCGGCGGCGCTTTTGCGCTTCTTGCTTGCTGCCGCGCATGAAGGCTTCGAGCGCATCGGGCGAGGCATCGGTGAGCAGCAGATCGGCGCCGTGCAACTGCCCCAGCAACTGGATCACCTCGTCTTGCGTGGGCGCGTCTTCGCCCAACTCGCGCTGCGCCAGGGCCCACAGGTCGGCCACGCTGCGCTGGCCGTTCATGCCGGCCAGCAGCAAGCGCGCGCCACTGGTGAAGCGGTGCACGCGGCCATTGGCGGGGTCGTGCAGCAGGTACCACACACGCTGGCGGTAACGGTGGCGGTGCAACTTGGCGCGCGTGGCCAACTGCGGGCGCAGCGCGCTGACGCGGTACCACATCGGGCTGAAGGTGGATGCTGTGCTCATGTCATTCGTTGCAGCACACGCGCTGCCAACGCCTTCAGGGCATCCAATCCCACAGCGCCAGGCGCAGCCAGTCAGTGAAGCTGTGGGTCCACACCCAGAGCAGCTTTTCGCGGCCCACGCCGACCTTGCCCACGCCTTCCAGGCCGGGGCGCAAGCGTGCCGCGCTGCCTTGGAGTTCGGCCTCGACGCGGAAGAAATTGCGCCCGTCTTGCGGCGTGGACACCGGCGTGATCTGGCGCACCGTGAAGGGCAGCACCTCGCCCGGCAGGCCCGACAGCACCAACTCGCCAGCCTGGCCCGGGTTCAGGCGCGCGACATCGCGTTCATCAACCTGCAAGATGACACGGTAGCCACTGGCCGGCGCCACCTCGAACAGCACCCGGCCCTGCTCCACCGGCGAGCCGATTTGCTGGCTCAGGTCGCCCGAGACCACCAGGCCATCGAACGGCGCGGTGATGGTGGTGCGCGCGAGCTTTTCTTGTGCCAGCGAAAGCTGCGCATCGGCCTGGCCGACTTGCGCGGTGATCACGCCCATGGCGCCGCGGTCTTGCCCGGCCTGCGCCACCTGGAAGCGGCGCAGCAGTTGCACGCGCTCGGCGTTCCAGCGGCTGACCTCAAGCTTTAAGTCGCGGTCATCGAGCTGCGCCATGAGCTGGCCCTGGCGCACGCTGTCGCCGGCGCGCACCGGCGCGGCGGCCACAAAGCCTTCGAACGGCGCCACCGCGGCCACCTGCTGCGCGCCTTCAACCACGGTGCGGGCAGAGACGCGGTAATCCACTGTCCACAACGCCATCGCCGCCACCAACCCGATGGCCATGACCGACAGCAGCTTGAAGCCAGGGTGGCGCGGCCCAAAAACGGTGCGCACGCTTTCGCCCAGCCAGCGCCAAGTGCGCTTCAAGGGGCCTGCTTCCTGCTCGCGCATGAGCGCCCACACGGGGCCCAGCATCTGGCAGGCGGTGCGCGCCAGCGCCAGGCTGGCGGCATCAAACGGCGCGCCCGTGCTGCGCTCGAAACTCAAGGCGCCGATGGTTTGGCCTTCCTGCGTGAGCGGCACGCTGCACAGCGCTACCAACTTGCGCTCACGCGCCAACTCGCCGTGGGCCAGCGCGCCAATGGCATCGTCACCGGCTTCAGGAAATTGCAGCGGCACGCCGAGATCAAGCACCTCATCCATGGCCGCGTTCAAGCCCCGCACCAGGTCGGAACGGGCATCGAAGGTCGCCATGTTGGAAATAACCAAAGGCTCGATGCGACCCTTGCGTTCCAGGCCCATGCTGACCCGCTCGCAATTCAGGCGCTGCGCCAGCGCGTTGACCACGGCCAGCGCCGAAGGCCGCAACTTGCGCTGCGACAAGGCCGTGGCCAGCACTTCATTGAGCAGGCCCACGCGACCCAGCGTGGCCTCAGACTCGGCCAGCACGCGCTGGCGGAAATGGTCGACCAGCCAGGCAATGCCCCAGTGGATCTGGCGCAGGGCACGCTGCAAATCAGCCTCGGCGCTGTGGCCGAGTTCCAGCACCACGGCGCCCCACAGGCGGCCTGCCACTTCAACCGGGTAGGCCACCTGCGGCGCGGCATCGGGTGCCCCAGCCTCGGGGGTGACGACGATGCCGGCACGCTCGGCCAACGCACGCTGCGCGGTGGGGCCGAGGTATTGCAGATCGCGCCGGCGGTCGGGCCAGACCGCGCTGACGCGGAACGGGCCGTTGTCACCATCACCCGTGAGCAGCAGCGCGGCGCGGCAGCGTTCGATGCGGGTGCACAGCAGCGCCAGCCAGCTCAGGCAGAACTCGGCTTCATCGGCCGGCGCGGCAAACCGTTGCCAGGCGGCGGACTCGGCGCGCGCCTGGGCTTCGTCAGCCAGCGAGTAAACCGGCGCCGAGTTTTGCATCGTGCGTGGCGATCAAACGAAGCGGTTGCCTCTTCAGGCCACCGCGGCCGCGGCCGGCTCCTCGGCCGGCAGGCTGCCGATCAGGCGGTCTTTCACTTCGTTGAAATTGCGCAGCGAATACAGATGCAGGTAGAGCAGTTCCAGCTCATCGGTCTTGGCCAGTTCGGCCAGTTTTTCCGGTGCCAGTGCGCGCAGCTTGGTGCGGTTCACCGCCATGAAACCGGTGAGTGAAAGCTGCGCCCCACCCGGCGTGGTGACCTTGGCCTGCATCGGCTCCAGCAGCTCCAGCTCCTTGAGCTTGCGCCCCATCATTTGCGTGCGCAGGAACTGGGCCTGGTACTCCTTCAGGAACGTGAGCACCTGTTCCACATAGGGCGAGGGCTTGTTGTCATCGGTGAAGAAGCGCTGGCCACGGCCTTCAGTGTTCAGCCCGGGGTAGGACTCGTCGATGCACAGCGTGAGCGTTTTGTTGTCGGCGCTGGCCGCGAACACGAAAGGGTAACGGCGCAGGAACGCCGGGATGTACTTGGCGTTCCATTTGGCGTCTGGCCCCAGGTACAGGTTCTGGTCGCCCTTCACGCCCAACACCACGGCGGGCATGATGTCTTCACCCACGCCGGTGAACACCACCGCGTATTCGGTGGCCGCACGCAGGATTTCCACCGCCATCAAGGGCACGGCATTCACGCCCTTGCTGAAGGCGTAGTCGCCGCCGACTTCGACCGAATGCTTGCCGTGGCGAGCAGGGGTGATGGGAACAGCGGTTTCGTAGATCAGGAGTTGTTTGGTCATGATGGTTAGCTTGGTAATGAGGTAACGAAGCCGAGTTTGACATCAGCGGCGGCCGATTCACCGGTGTGTTGCGGCATTCCCCCTAGTTCCAATGGCGGGCACTCACTTGCCCGGACTGGTTTACCCCAGGTGCTTGCCGAAGAAGCGCAGTGTGCGGTCCCAGGCCACCTGGGCCCAGGCGGCGTCGTATTGGGTGATGGCCAGGCGACCCGGGCCTTGGGCGGTTTCGTTGGCAAAGCCGTGTTGGGCCAGGTAGCGGTGGCCGCTGTAGGCCACAGCGGCGGCCTTGAACTTTTCTTCCAGCGGCGCCACGGTGGCGATGGGGAAGGGGTTGTCTTGCTCGGCCCAGTGCGCCATCACCGGCACTTTGATCTTGCCGGCATCGACGAAGTCAAGCGGCGGCAGGCCGTACCAGACCACGCCGCAATCGGCCTCGGGCACCATGGTCATCGCCAGCACGGTGAGCGCACCGCCCATGCAAAAGCCCGTGACGCCAACCTTGCCGCTGCCTTGGCCCTTGAGGTACTGCACCGCGCCGCGCACGTCTTGCGCGGCGGCGTCACCGAAGTTCAGTGCGCCCATCAAGTGATGCGCCTCTTCGGCTTCGGTGGTGTGTTTGCCACGGTACAAATCGGGCACCAGGGCGTTGTAGCCGGCGCGCGCCAGGCGATCAGCCACACCACGGATCTGGTCATTCAGGCCCCACCATTCCTGAATCACCACCACGCCGGCCGTGGCCTGCGCAGCTTCAGCAAGATAGCCCTGCACGGCTTGCCCGTCGGGCCTTTGGAACGAAACGGTCTTGCCCATGTTGGGTCTCCTTGTGGTTGGAAGGCGAGGGATTGCCGCACTTTACGCAGAGCAGTGATGCACGACCAGCCAGGCAACTACCAAGGCGCGCGGGCTATGCTTCGCACTGCAACCCACCGGAGGCCACCTGTGAAACTCACCCCCCAACAACACGCCCAGTTCGAACGCGACGGCTACATCTTCTTCCCCGGCTTGTTCACGCCCGAAGAAACCGCCGGCCTGAACGCCGCCGTGCCCGAGCTGTATGCGCGGCGCGAGACCTACAACGTACGTGAACGCGGCAGCGACGCGGTGCGCACCAACTTTGCCGCCCACCTGTACAGCGAGCCCTTTGCGCGCCTGGCACGCCACCCGCGCATGGTGGAACCGGTGCAAGAGCTGTTTGGCGAGCAGCTCTACATGCACCAATTCAAGATCAACGGCAAGATGGCCTTTGAAGGTGACGTGTGGCAGTGGCACCAGGATTACGGCACCTGGAAGAACGACGACCACATGCCCAGTGAACGCGCCATGAACGTGGCCATCTTCCTGGACGACGTGAATGAATTCAACGGCCCGCTGATGTTCATTCCGGGCAGCCACAAGCGCGGCGTGGTCGACGCCAGGCATGACCTCACCACCACCAGCTACCCGCTGTGGACGGTGGACAACGATTTGATATCGCAGTTGGTTGAGCGCGCCGGCGGCAAGCAAGGCGGCATCGTCAGCCCCAAGGGCCCGGCCGGCTCGATGATCCTGTTCCACAGTTGCCTGGTGCATGCCAGCGCCAGCAACTTGAGCCCCTGGAACCGCGTCAGCGTCTACCTCAGCCTGTGCACCGTGTCCAACCATGTGCGGCGTTTCAAGCGGCCCGAATACATCGCCCACCGCGAATTCGCGCCCATCGAATGCCTGCCCGACGATTGCCTGTTGCAGCCCTACCCGGTTGACTTGCCGTGGAAGAACGGCATGCCGGCCAGCGCGCTGGTCACCAGCGAAGTGCCGTTTGATTCGATGAAGGCCGCGGCATGAGCCCCGCCCGGCCGCCCGAAGGGGCTCGCACCGCAGTGCGCAGCACGAAGGTATGCCGAATCAGCCCGCCGGGCCGCCCCAAGGCGAATTCCGCAGTGCGAAGCACGGAGGTTTCCCAATGAATCTCTACCCCAAGCTGCAAGCCCGCGCCGCCGCCGGCAAACCCATTCGCGTGGGGCTGATCGGCGCCGGCAAGTTCGGCGCCATGTACCTGGCCCAGGTGCCACGCACCCCGGGCGTGCACCTGGTGGGCATTGCGGACTTGTCCCCCACTAACGCTAGAAGTAACCTTGACCGGGTAGGTTGGTCGGCCGAGCAAAGCGCGGCACCTTCGCTCGACGCCGCGGTGAAGAACGGCAACACCCACATCAGCGAAGACTGGCAAGCGCTGGTGCGCCACCCGGCCATCGACGTGATCGTTGAATGCACCGGCCACCCCATTGCCGCCGTTGAGCATTGCCTGGCCGCCTTTGCGCAAGGCAAGCATGTGGTCAACGTCACGGTGGAGGCCGATGCCTTCTGTGGCCCCTTGCTGGCGCAGCGCGCGGCGGCAGCGGGTGTGGTCTATTCGCTGGCCTTCGGCGACCAGCCCGCGCTCATCTGCGATCTGGTGGATTGGGCCCGCACCTGCGGCTTCCCGGTGGTGGCGGCCGGGCGCGGCCACAAGTGGCTGCCGCACTTTTGCGAATCCACCCCTGAAACCGTGTGGGGACACTACGGCCTGAGCCCCGAGCAAGCGCTGCGTGGTGGCCTGAACCCGAAGATGTTCAACAGCTTCCTCGATGGCAGCAAGCCGTCAATTGAAAGCACCGCGGTGAGCAACGCCACGGGCTTGACAGTGCCGTCCAACGGGCTGCTGTACCCGCCGGCCAGCGTGGAAGACATTCCCTTCGTCACCCGCCCCATCAGCGAAGGCGGCGTGCTCGAACGCAAGGGCATGGTGGAAGTGATCTCGTCGCTGGAAGCCAACGGCCGCACGATTCCGTATGACATCCGCATGGGCGTGTGGGTCACGGTCGAGGCCGAGACGGAATACATCAAGAACTGCTTCGAGGAATACAACGCGCACACCGACCCAAGTGGCCGCTACTTCACGCTGTACAAGCGCTGGCATCTGATCGGCCTGGAAGTG
>JAYUPO010000418.1:0-7958 GCA_043760085.1 Burkholderiales bacterium | reverse complement strand
TTCATCATCATCGGCGCCGGCTCGGCCGGCTGCGTGCTGGCCAACCGGCTCAGCGCCGATGCGCGCTTCAAGGTGCTGTTGATTGAAGCCGGGCCGGCTGACCGGTCGCCCTGGATCCACCTGCCGCTGGGCCTGCAAATCGCGCTGCGCGATGCGCGCATCGAATGGCGCCTGGCCACCGAGCCCGAGAGCGCCTTGGGCAGCCGGCGCATCCCATGCCCGCGCGGGCGTGTGCTGGGCGGCACCAGCGCCATGAACGGCATGATCTACATCCGCGGCCAGGCGCAGGACTATGACGACTGGGCCGCAGCCGGCTGCACCGGCTGGGCCTGGGCCGATGTGCTGCCGCTGTTTCTGCGCAGCGAAGACAACCGCAGCCTGCCTGCCGGCGCCTTGCATGCCCGCGGCGGCCCGCTGGCCGTGAGCACGCCGCCACGCGGCAGCGTGTTGTGCAACGCACTCATCGCCGCCGGCCAGGGCCTGGGCTTGCCGTTAACCGATGACTTCAACGGCGCCAGCCAGGAAGGCGTGGGCTACTACCAGCACACCCTGGCCGGCGGCTTGCGGGTGAGCAGCGCGCGGGCGTATTTGCGGCCGGTGCGCCAGCGCGCCAACCTCACAGTTTGGACGGACACACCCGCCCAACGCCTGCGCTTTGAAGGCCAGCGCGCCTGCGGCGTGGAGGTGCTGCGCCAGGGGCAGGTGGTGAATGTGGCCGCGGCGCGCGAAGTCATCGTCTGCGCCGGCGCCATTCACAGCCCGCAACTGTTGCAGTGCTCGGGCATTGGTGCGGCTGCGCATCTGCAAAGCCTGGGGCTCACGCCGATGGTGAATTCGCCCGAGGTGGGCTTGAATCTGCAAGACCATGTGCAGGCCCGGCTGCGCTACACGCTGAACCAGCCTGTGACCTTGAACGACGTGTATCACAGCAAGGCGCAACTGGCTTGGGCTACGCTGCAATACGCCGTGGCGCGGCGCGGCCGCATGGCCCAGGCGCCGATCCGCTCGGGCATCTTCTGCCGCAGCAGTGATAGTGAGCCGCGGCCCGACTTGCAGTTTCACTTCATTGAGTTCAGTTCCAACGGCATGGGCCAGGCGCCGCACCGCCAATCGGGCATGCAATCTGCTGTGTGCGTGCTGCGGCCCAGGAGCCGCGGCAGCGTGCTGGCCACCGGCCCGAGCATGCAGCAAGCGCCGCGCATCCAGGGCAACTACCTGGCCGATGAAGATGACGCCCTGCGCACGCTGCAGGGCGTGAAGCTGGCGCGCCGCCTGGCACAGCAGCCGGCGTTTGCCCAGCTCATCAGCGCCGAGGCGGACCCCGGGCCGGATAAGCAAAGCGATCAAGCCTTGCTCGATTGGATGGGCGGCAACGCGGTGACCGTGTACCACCCGGTGGGCACCTGCCGCATGGGCGGCGATGCGCGCGCCGTGCTCGACCCTCACCTGCGCGTGCGCGGCGTGCACGCCCTGCGCGTGGCCGATGCCTCGGTGATGCCCACGCTGACATCGGGCAACACCAATGCGCCGGCCATCATGATCGGCGAGAAGTGTGCGCAGATGGTGCTGGCCGAGCACGCGGCGCAACACGCGGCACAGCAGGCGGCACACTGAGCACGCTTGCGCGCCTGCGCAGTGAGCCGTTAACTCAACCAACTCAGCGGCGCCAGCACCAGTTGCGGCCAGGCGATGATGGCCGCCACGGCAATCAGGTTGGCCACCACGAAGGGCATCACGCCGCGGAAGATGGTGGCCAGCGGCACCTCGGGCAACAGCGTCTTGACGGTGAAGACGTTCATGCCCACCGGCGGCGTGAGCATGCCGATCTCAATCATCATGGTCACGAAGATGCCGAACCAGATCGGGTTGATGCCCAGGCCCACCGCCACGGCGGTGAAGATGGGCACGGTGAGCAGCATCAGGCCCATGGCTTCCATCAGCGCGCCCAGCACCAGGTAGATCAGCACCATGCACCACAGCACGCCGGTGGCGCCGAAGCCGGTGTCTTGGATCCAGCCGACCAGTTGCACGGTCATGCCGGTCAGCGTGATGAAGTTGGCGAAGGCCAGCGCGCCGAAGACGATGGCGAAGATCATGGCCGTGGTGCGGCCGGTTTCCGCCAGGCATTCCAGCAGCGTGGCCCAGCTCATGCGCCGGCGTGCCAGGGCGATGATCAAGGCACCCGCCGCGCCGATGCCGGCCGATTCAGTGGCCGTGAACACGCCGCCATACAAGCCCCCCATCACGAAGGTGAACAGCAACAGCGTGCTCCACACGCCCTTCAGCGCCCGAAAGCGCGCGCCCATGGGCAGCCGCGGGCCACGTGGGCCCAGCGCCGGGTTGAGCGTGACGATGACCCAGACCGCGCCGATGAACAACAGCATCAACAAGATGCCGGGGACGATGGTGGCGATGAACAGCTTGCGGATATCGGTTTCAGTGAGCAGGCCGAAGATGACCAGCGGCACCGAAGGCGGGATCAATACCCCCAGCACGCCGGCCGATGCCACCGAGCCGGTGGACAGGCGGTCGTGATAGCCCAGGCGGCGCATCGACGGCACGGCCACCTTCGTCATGGTGGCGGCGGTGGCGATGCTGCTGCCTGAGATGGCGGCGAACAAGCCGCAGGCCGCCACCGTGGCATGGGCCAGCCCGCCCTTCAAGTGCCCGAGCCAGGCGTTGGCAGCGTCGTACAGCTCGCTGGAAATATCAGCCTTGTGCACGAACATGCCCATCAGGATGAACATGGGCAGCACCGACATGCCGTAGTTGGCCGATGAATCGACCACGATCTGCCCCAGCATGCCCAGCGCCGGCTCCAGGCCGCGCTGCACCGCAAAGCCGCCCACGCCGGCCAACAGCATGGCGAAGGCCAACGGCACGCCGCCGAAGGCCAGGATGAAGAGGACGGCAAAACCGACGAGTGCCGCGGTCATGGAGATTTCGACTTATTTGAAGCGTTAACGCCGCGCAAGCTGCCCCACAGCAGCCAGGCCATGGCCACGGTGGACGCCGCGGCGAACAGGCACAGCGCATAGGTGAGCGGCGCATGCGGCCAGCCCAGCACGATGGTGTGGGTGCTGGCCGCCACATCGTCACCCGCTTGCAGCCACAGCCGCCAGGTCAGCAGCGCCAGCGCCACCAGGCTGAGCGCGTCGCACAGCACGCGCTGCACGCGCCGCCCGGCTGCGGGCAACACGCTGTCGATCAAGCTCACCGTCACGTGGCCGCGGTGGCGCGTGACCAGGGGCAGGGCGGTGAAGATCACCAAGGCCATGGCGAACTGGATGATTTCAACGCTGCCGCGTATGGGGGCTGAAAACAGGTAGCGCGCAAACACGTCGGCAAAGGTCAGCAGCACGATCAGCGCCAGGGGCAGGGCACTGAGCAGGCCGAGCAGGCGGTCGGCGGCGTCAGGCGGCGGCGCAGGCGGCACAGGCGGCACAGCGCCCGCGCCGGCCGCTGCGCCATGTTCAGGCTGGAGCGCGGCCATTCAGCGGGCGCTCTTCTGCGCTTCCTGCTTGTAAAAGGCCAGCGCCGCAGCGCCGTCAACACCCAGGCTTTTTGCATCCGCCAGCCAGGCCTGTTCTTGTGGCTGGGCCAGCTTCATGATGTCGGCGCCGAAGGCCGCGCTGGCGGTCTTGATGCTGATGCCGCTGGCCGCGGCGTCGGTGCGCGTCTTGGCTTCGATCTCGTCAAACACCGCCATGCGATCGGCAAAGGATTCGCCACCGAGCTTGGTGATGGCTTCACGATCTTTGGCGCTCAAGGCTTCCCACTTCTTCTTGTTGATGAAGAAGGCGAAAGAGGGTGCGGTGAGGTGGCCCGGCACGTCGATGATGTGCTTGGCGTACTGCAAGGTCTTGAAGGCATTGGCATCGAGCAGCGAATAGCCGGCAAAGGCATCGACCGTGCCGCCGGAAATGATTTCATGGCTGCGCACCGCGGGTGCGGCCACCACGCCGGCGCCGGCGTCTTCCAGCAGCTTGGCCGCTGAGCCGGGCAGGCCGTAGATCTTCATGCCCTTGAGTTGCGCCACGCTGTCGATGGGGCCCTTCATGCTGAAGATCGGCCCGGGCAGGCCGACCCACATGCCGATGAGGTGCACGTCTTTGTATTCATCGGCCTGCTTGAAGAACTTCTCGTAAGTGCGCCACAAGGCCACCGAGCTGGCGCGTGACGTGCCGTTCACACCCGGCAGGTGCGCCAGTTGCGCCAGCTTTACCTTCGGCGCCAGAAAGCCGTGGAACTGGTAGGCGACATCGAACACGCCCTTGACCACGCCATCCATTTGCTGTGGCGGCGCGGCCAGGCTGGTGGGTGCCAGGTCGATCTTCACGCGGCCTTCGGTGGCTTTGGCCACGTCGTCCACCCATTGCTTGAAGACCCGGGTGTTGATCGGATGCTGGGGCTGGATGAAGCTGTTGAACAGCAGCGTGGTGGGCTGCGCCTGGGCGGCCAGCGGCAAGGTGGCGGCAAACAGCAGCGCGGTGAGGGTGCGGCGTTGGAACATGGGTGGCTCCTTGTATTAACGTTTAAAAAGACTTGTGGTCGAAAGAATGATCAGGCTGCCGCAGACACCGGCGGCTCGAACACCACGCCATATTGCGGCGCCATGCTCACCACCCGGCCCGGGTGGCCCACGTTGTGAATGCGGCGATACAACTGCACCAGCTTGCCCGCCGGCGCGGCCCAGAACAAGGCGTTCACGGGTTTGCCCGTGTTGTTGAAGAACGCATGTGGTACGCCGCGCGGCAGCACGGCCACTTGGCCGGGCAGGGCAGTGTGCTGCTTGCCGCCTATCAGCAGGTCAATCACGCCGTCATAGGGGTACAGGTATTCGTCTTGATCGGCGTGGGTGTGCGGCGGCACAAAGGTTTCTTCGGCGAACACGGCATGCCAGGCAAAGCATTCGGGGCTGATCAGCTTGGGCGTGTAGACCTGGCCCAGGATGTTCCAGCTCACGCCATCGAGCCCATGCGGCGTGTGCGGCACATCGGGCAGTGCTCTCATATTCATGTGACGCTCCCTCCTGGGGTGACGAGTTTGTCGAGCGTGACCTTCACGATCGGGTTGCTCGATGCAAAGCGTGGCTTGAACTTCTGGCGCTGCGCGGCCAGGTCGGCTTCATCCACATAGCCGATCAGGATGCCGGCTTCGCTCACGCGCGCCTGCACTTCGGTGTTTTCAATCACCTCGTCTGAAATGGTGACGCGCTGGCGCGGCTGCCGGGCCCAGCGGAACAGCGCCTCGTGCAGCCGCGCGCGGGTCTCAATGTGTTCAGGCAAAGTGCTGGCGCCCTGGTCTTGCAGCTCGTCCGGGTCTTGCTGCAAGTCGTACAGCATGGGCCGGTGGCCTTCGGTTAACACGTACTTCCAGCGGCCATCAAAGGCCATGCGCATCCAGGCTTCGCGCGCCGGGGTGTTCAACTCGATGCGCGAGTCTTGAAACGAGTAGTCGCATTCGCTCACGGCAATCTCGCGCCAGCGCGCAGGCGGCTGGCCAAACAGCCAGGGCCGCAGCGATTGGCCGTCGAACACATGCGGCGCCGGTGCGCCTTCGTAAACATCCAGGAACGTTGGCGCCAAATCCACTGCTTCCACCAGCGCCTGGCAGCGCGTGCCGCGGGTGGCGTCAGCGCGGGCATCGGGGTCCACGATGATCAGCGGTGTGCGCACTGCCGCCTGGTGGAACATTTCCTTGTCGCCCAGCCAATGGTCGCCCAGGTAGTCGCCATGGTCGGCGCAGAACACGATCATGGTGTTGTCAGCCAAGCCGCGTTCTTGCATGAAGGCCATGAGCACGCCGATCTGGTCGTCAATCTGCTTGATCAGCCCCATGTAGCCCACCATCACGGCGTCGCGCACACCGGGCTGCGCAAAGGCGCGCGAGACGCGGTGGTGGGTCATGGCCTCGAACACTGGGTGCGCGTTGTGCAATTCGGCTTCGCTGCGCACCACGGGCAACGCATCTTCGGGTTTGAACATGCTGGCATACGGCTCGGGCACCACATAAGGCCAGTGCGGCTTGATGTAGCTCAGGTGCAGCACCCAGGGTTCGCTGCCCGCCTGGCGCATGAAGTCCATCGCGCGGCGCGTGGTGTAGGGCGTTTCGGAATGCTCCTCGGGCACGCGCGCGGGCAAGTTGCTGTACTTCAGGAACCAGCCCGAATGCAGGCTGCCATCGGGCGCGGTCACGGTGTTGGCCCATTCTTCCCAGGGGTTGGCGCCGCCAAAGCCGTGCTCGCGCAGGTACTGGTTGTAGTGCGGGTCGGGGTCGTGGCCCGAGAAAGGGTGCAGGCCGTCGTCGCGCTCGAAGGCGTCAAAGCCGCATTCACCGATGCGCACGCCAATCTGCGACTTCGGGTCGATACCCATGCGCGACATGCCGGCCTGGTCAGCGCGCATGTGCGTCTTGCCCACCAGCACGCTGCGCACGCCGAGCGGGCGCAAATGGTCGCCGATGGTCATCTCGCCCGCCTTGAGCGGCACGAAGTTCCAGCTCACACCATGCGAATGCATGTAGCGGCCGGTGTAGTAGCTCATGCGCGAAGGCCCGCACAGGGGCGACTGCACGTAGGCATGGTCAAAGATCACGCCGCGTTGGGCCAGCGCGTCGAGATGCGGCGTGTGCAGCTTGGGGTGGCCGTAGCACGAGAGGTGGTCGGCGCGAAGCTGGTCACACATGATGAACAGGACGTTCATGCGGCTCCTTCAGGTTGTGGCCTGCCCGCGGGCGAACAACTGGGGTGACACCGCTGCGGCGCGCAGCAGCAAATCGGGCGTGGCGCGGATGTGCGCTTCCAGCGCCAGCGCGGCGCGCGCTTCGTGCCCGGCCATGGCGAACTCGAAAATTCTGCGGTGCTCGTCGTGCACATTGCGCCCACTGTCGGCCAGGCCAATGGCAAAGCCGCGGTAGCGTTCACCGTGGCGCGAGAGCAGGCGCAGCACCTTGGTCGTCCACGGCGATGCCTGGGCCGAGACCAACGTTTCATGAAAGCAGGTGTTGCGCAACTCCCATTCAGCCCGCTGCTCTGGGCGCACGGGTTGCTCAAAGCCCGACAGGTCGTCGTACGCCGCACGCAACCGTTCACGCCAGGCCGCACCGCCATGGCGGATCGACAGGCGCAGCGCTTCGATTTCGATGTGGATGCGCAGCCGGGTCAGATCTTCCAGGTCAGCCAGCGTCATCGGCGTCACGCGAAAGCCGCGCTGGCCTTCGGCTTGCACCAGGGCGTCAATCGCCAGGCGCGTGATGGCTTCGCGCAGCGTGCCCGCGCCCACGCCGTAGCGCGCCTTGAGGTGTTCGACACGCAACTTCTCACCAGGCGCCAGGCGGCCTTCAACAATGTCGTCACGCAGTTGGCCGTAGGCGCGCTCGATGAGTGTGCGGCTGCCGTCCCCAGCGGCCGCTGCGCTGGCGTCGGCTGCGGACACGAGCTGAAGAAAAGTCTTTTTGGCCATGATCAGCTTTGCTCGCGCTCGCGCAGCCGGCCCAGGCGGTAGCTGAGCTGCGGGCGCGTCAGCCCCAAGGCGCGCGCCGCTGCCGCCAGGTTGCCGTCGGCACGCAGCACGGCTTCTTGCAGCAGGCCGTCTTCCAGCGTGCCCAGGTCCAGGCCGCGCTGCGTCATTTCATCGAAGATCGCGGCCAGGTCGGCCGGCACGTCGCGCTGCAAGGCGCCGGCGGCGTTCACCGTCACCGCCACTTGTCTAGGCAGGGCCGGGAACAGGTCGCCCACGTCGATCGACTCGCCCGCGCCGGCCACGATCACGCCACGCTCGATGAAGTTTTCCAGCTCGCGCACATTGCCCGGCCAGGGGTGGTGGCGCATGGCGTCGAGCGCCCGGTCGCTCAGGCCGGCTACGCGCTTGCCGTGCAAGGCCATGAAATGCTTGACCATATTCAGCGCCAGCGGAGCGATGTCTTCGGGGCGCTCACGCAGCGGCGGAATGCGGATC
>JAYUPO010000417.1:0-7971 GCA_043760085.1 Burkholderiales bacterium | reverse complement strand
CGAGCAAGGCCACCTGCACGCCGGCGCGCACCGCCAGGCGGGCCAGCCCCAAGCCCATCAGCCCCGGCCCGAGCACGGCCAGGCGCTGCAAGGGGCGCGGGGCGACGGCTTCATCCACCACACCACTCACCCCGCGGCCCGCGCCAACTGCAAGCCGCGCGTGGCATAGGCCAGCGCCAGCTTGCGGCCGATGCGCGCGGCATCGGGCAGGAAGCCGTTGCCGGCCTCGCCGCGCGCGGCCACGCCGGTTGAGCCGACGGCGCCGCGGAACATGGCGAAGGCCTGGTGGAAGGGGTTCATGCGTTCGTGCGCCCCGGCCAGGGCATAGTAACGTTCCAGATAAGTGACTTCGCCCGGGATGCCCAGCTCGGCCAGCGGCAGGCCCAGCAGGCCGCCGTTTTCATCCGGCGCCATGCGCCAGGCCTGGGCGTTGAAGGCCAGATCGACCAAAGGGTGGCCCAGGGTCGACAGCTCCCAGTCGAGCACGCCGATGACACGCGGCTCGGTGGCGTGGAACATCATGTTGCCGATGCGAAAGTCGCCGTGGCACAGCGTGATCAGCTCGCTTTGCGGCACGCGCTGGCGCAGCCAGGCCACCAGTTCATCCAGCGCCGGGTTGTCAGCGTCGCCGCGCCGATACAGCGCCCATTGCTCGGAAAAGCGCTTGAGCTGGCGCGCGAAGTAGTTGCCCGGGCGGCCGTAGTCGGCCAGCCCCAGGGCGGCCACATCGAGCCGGTGGATGGCGGCCAGCGTGGCCACCATGGCGTCGAACAACTCGGCGCGCTCAGCGGCACTCACGCCCGGTGTGGCGTATTCCTGGAAGACGCGGCCATGCAGCCATTCCATCAGATAGAACGGCGTGCCCAGCACCTGCTCATCAGCGCAATAGTGCAGCGGCCTGGGCACCGGCACCGCCGTGCCTTGCAGCGCGGTGAGCACGCGGTATTCGCGGTCGATGGCGTGGGCCGATGGCATCACCACGCCGGCCGGCTTCTTGCGCAGCACCGCACGCCAGGCGCCACGTTGCACGAAGTAAGTGGGGTTGGACATACCGCCTTCGGTGCGCTGCACCTGCACCGGGTCATCGGCGTTGCCGAGCAAGCCGCGCAAGAACTCCGCCAAACACGCAGTATCGAAATCGATGCCGCGGTGGGTGTCAGCGTCGCTCATGCCAAACGTTAAGCAGCGGCCGAGCCCGAGGTCGCCTTCTTGCCGCTGAAGCCGAACAGGTATTGCGCCACGCGGCGAATCTGCACTTCTTCCGTGCCTTCGGTGATGCGGTAGCGGCGGTGGTGGCGGTAAATGTGCTCGAAGGGCAGCGCGCGGCTGTAGCCCATGCCGCCGTGCACCTGCATCGCGCGGTCAGCCGCTTCGCACACCAGGCGGTTGGCGCGGAAGTTGCAAATCGAAACCATGTCGCTGATTTCCAGCGGGTTTTGCCGGTCCATCTGCCAAGCCGTCTTGAAGATGAAGTTGCGCACCATTTCGCATTCGGCGTACAGCTCGACCAACGGAAACTGCACCGCCTGCTTGTTGGCCAGCGGCTCGCCGAAGGCCACACGCTGGCGCGCGTATTTCACCGCTTCGGCAATGCAGTAACGCGCCGCGCCCACGCTGGCTGAGGCCTGGCGCACGCGGTTTTCATGCACAAAGCGCTGCGCGCAGACCAGGCCTTCGCCTTCCTTGTGCAAGATGGCGCTGTCGGGCACGCGCACATCCTTCAGCTCGGTTTCGGCATGGTCACTGGGCATGTTGAAGGTCCAGTGGTTGTACAAAATCTTGTGGCCCGGCGTGGCCGTGGGCACGATGAAGGCGGTGATCCCCTTGGCCGCACCCGGCTTACCCGAGGTGCGCGCGAACACCAGGTTGCCATGCGCGCGGCCGACCTGGCTGTTCCAGCGTTTCATGCCGTTGATGATCCAGTCGCCAGTGCCGTCAGTGGCGCGCACGCCGACCGTGTCCATCCACGTCGCGTCGCTGCCGTGGCCGGGCTCGGTGAGGCCGAAGCTGAGGTGCATCTTGCCGCTGATGATGCCTTCGATGTAACGTTTCTGATCAGCCGTGCCGTAATCGGCAATCACTGGCACGATGGGAAAGTTGCCGACGATGCAGGATTCGTCTTGCAGGTCGTTGTGCAAGCCCAGGCCCTTGCCCGCCAGGTGCTCGCGAATGGCCGCCATCATCAGGTTCGACGCGCCACCGCCGCCGCAGCTCTTGGGCAAGCCCAGGCGCAGGTGGCCGGCGGCATCGGCCCGGCGCTCCATTTCCATGATCAGCGCACGCCATTCATCACACGGGCGGCCGTCGTCTTCCCAATCGGTGCGGGCGTACTCGCGCCGGTGGTCGAAGAACTTCATGTTCGCCGCTTGCAGCGGCGCAATCTCGGCTTCGATGAAGGCGTCAAGCTCGGTGAGCTTGGCGGTTATTTCTGCGGGCAGGGTGAAGTCCATGGATTCGGTTTCCTTGGCGGAGGCGTCGTCGCGCGTGGCGAGATGAATGGGGTGACCGTACACGTGCGTACGAACTGTGTCAATTGCTGATGCCGCTCCGTGCTGATGTCGCTCGCCGGTGCCGGTTGTGCCGGTGCCCGTCGGCCGGGTGAACACGCTTGCGCCCGCGGCGCGGGCGGCTCATAGTGGCGCACGCTCGGACGCGTCAGCACCGGGCGGCCACCAGCCATCAACTGCAGAGTCAACAGCAATGAAGCACAACTTTCCTTGCAGAACGGTCACCCTGCTATCTTGCGCCTTGAGCGCACTCGCCTTCATGGGCCCGGCGCTGGCCGGCAACGAACGGCACGATGGCGAGCGCGACCGCGGCCACCGCACCCAGCGCTGCCAAGACCTGGCCGGCCACCACATCGGCGGCGCGCACGTGCTCGCGGCTGACATGGTGGCCGCCAGCGCCACGCTGCCCGCGTACTGCCGCGTCAGCGGCCTGATCGCGCCCAAGCTGAACTTCGAACTGCGCCTGCCGGTGAAGTGGAACTCGAAGCTGCACTACGGCGGCGGCGGCGGCTACAACGGCAGCATTCCGCCGCTGGATGCAGGCGCGCTGCAAAAGGGTTTTGCGCAGGTCAGCAGTGATTCAGGCCACCAGGGCAGCGTGGTCGATGCCTCGTTCGTGCAAGGCGACCCGCACGCCGCTGCACTGTTCGGTTACCTTTCGGTGCCCACCGTTACCGCCGCCGCGCGCGAGATCGTGCGCCGCCACTATCACCACGCCCCCAAGCGCACTTACTTCGAGGGCTGCTCCAACGGCGGGCGCGAAGGCTTGATCAACGTTCAGCGTTTCCCCTGGCTGTTTGACGGCGTCATTTCGCGCGCGCCGGCCTACAACTGGGTGGGCCTCCTGGGTGCCTTCAACCGCACAGCCAAGGCCCTGGCTGCGCCGGGCGGTGCCATGAGCGCGGCCAAGCTCGACACCTTGTCCAACGCCGTGCTGGCCGCCTGCGACGCTGCGGACGGTGTGGCCGACGGCGTGGTGAGCCACCCGCAGGCCTGCCACTTCAACCCGGCCACGCTGCGTTGCGCCGGCGGCGCCGACACCGGCAACAGCTGCTTGTCCGATGCGCAGCTGGCGGTGGTGGGTTCGTACACCAGTCCGGCCTCTTTCGGCGGCGGCGCCTACCAAAACCCCGGCTGGCCGCTCAGCGGCAACGAGAACGCCATCGGGGGGGCCTGGGACTTGTGGATCAGCAGCGGCCCGCGCTTGCAGTTCCTGTTCCAGGACACCACGGTGAAGTACTACCTGGCGGGCGACCCGCTGGCCAATTCGCTGGCCTACAACTTCGACAGCAACCCCGCGGCCTTGGCCGCAATGTCTGCACTCAACGACGCCACCAACCCGGCCTTGCACAACTTCCTCGGCTCAAACGGCAAGCTGATCCTGTGGCATGGCACCAATGACTCGGCGCTGAGCTACCGCGCCACGCTTGACTATTACAGCCAGGTGCAGGCGGCAGTGGGCGGCCGCGCCAACGCCGACCAGTTCGTGCGCATGTACCTCGCGCCCGGCGTGAACCATTGCGCCGGTGGGCCGGGGGCCGATAGCAGCGACTTGCTGCAAGCGCTTGACGACTGGGTCACCAAGCACAAGGCGCCGGGCACGCTGAAGGCCACCCAGCTCGATGCCAGCGGCGCCACCGTGCTGGCACGGCCGCTGTGCGTGCACCCGGGCTACCCTCGGTACAAGGGCCATGGCGACCCGGCGCTGGCCAGCAGCTTTTACTGCGCCACACCTTGACGTGTTGCCCGCCGGCCGTGCCACGCCGGCACGGCCGCGCGGTTTGCCGGCGACATGTGAAGGCGCCCGAGCCGAGCCCGGCCCCGGCCCCGGCCGGCACCACAGCGCCGCATGGGCGCGCCGGGCCGCCCCAAGCGCCTTTCCTGGAGCACGCGGCGCCGGTGGCGACTTCGCGGCACGGTGTCGGTCGGCTTGGCCACCTACAGCACCAACTCATCCTGGCCGTGCCGCTGCTCAAGGCGGCGCGCGAACGCCACCCCGACATCAAGCTGTTCATCAACGACAACTTCGGCCCCGTGCTCAGCGAAGTGGTGAAAACCAGCCGCATGGACACGGCCATCATCTACGCCCCCACGCAGCTCGCCGGCGTGCGGTTGCTGCCGCTGCTGGTGGCGGACTTGTTCCTGATCGCGCCGATACTGTCGCGCACCCTTGACCCCCGATGCAAAGGCCTGGCCATGACCCACCCGCTGCCCACCGCCCCACACCGCGCCCCACACACCATGATGAAGCGCCGCACCGCGCTGGTGGCTTGGCGGTTTGGCTCGCCGCACCCGGTGCCCATGCACAACAGGCCGCATGGCCGATGGAAAGGCCGATCAGGCTCATCGTGCCCTTCGCGCCGGGTGGCTCCACCGATGTCATCGCCAGGCTGATTGCCGATGAACTGCGGCCGCGCCTGGGGCAAACGGTGGTCGTGGAAAACCGCCCCGGCGCAGGCTCCACCCTGGGCACAGGCCTGGTGGCCAAGGCGGCGCCAGATGGCTACACCTTGCTGGTCTCGGTGATCAGCGCGTTCTCGGTGGGCACCACGCTGTACGGCAGCCGAATTGATTGGGACCCGGATCGCAGCTTTGCCCACATCGGCGACATCTTGCGCACGCCTTATGTGCTGATGGCCACCAAGACCGCGCCGTTTGCCAATGTGGCCGAATGGTTGGCCGCCGCCAAACGCACGCCGGGCATGGCGTATGGCACCTCGGGCGTGGGCAGCATTCCGCATCTGGTGATGATGCGTTTTGCCAAGGCGGCGGGCATTGAGCTGACCCACATCCCTTACAAGGGCGGTGCGCAGGCGGTGTCTGATGCCATTGGCGGCACCGTGCCGTTGGTGCTGGATGGGCTGGCCGCCGCGGTGCCGCATTTGCGTTCCGGTGCACTCAAAGGTTTGGGCGTCACGAGTGCCGCGCGCAGCAGCGTGCTGCCCGAACTGTCCACGTTTGCCGAGCAGGGCTTTCGCGACGCGGTGGTGGAAGGTTGGGCCGGCGTCGCCGCACCGGCCGGCACGCCGCGGCCGGTACTGGAAAAGCTGGCGCAAACCATCAAGGAAGTGATGGCGCTGCCGGCCCTGCAAGAGCGCTACCGCGCGGCGTCGTCGGCATCGGGCACGCTGCTGCTTGACGACATGCAGCGCTTCGTGAAGGCCGACGCCGAAGCCTGGCGGCCTTTGGTTTTGGCCTCGGGGGCCACGGTGGACTGATGCGGCTGGCGGCCGCCGGTGATGGCCCAGCGACCGCAGGCCTGCCATGACGTACCGCCTGATTCATACCTCAGCTGGCATACTTGAGCCTTCACCGCACTGAGGTTCGCCATGGACATTGCCGATGTCACCCTGGCCGCACGCGGCCAGATCGTCATCCCCAAGGAAGCGCGAGACGCGCTGGGGCTCAAACCCGGGGCGCGCCTGAGTGTGCGCGTGCAAGGCAGTTGCCTGCTCATTGAAAAGCGTGTGGTGCTCGACCTGAGCCGCTGGGTGGGCAAAGCTGTGGACGACGGCCTGACCACCGAACAAGCCTTGACCGAACTGCGCGGGCGCCCGGTACCTTGGCGGGCCGAGAACGCACCGGCGCCTCTGCCCGCCGCGCGCAAGCGCCCCGCCGCCAAGGCCAAAGCCAAAGGCCCGCGCGCATGAAGACCGCCGTCGATTCCAGTGTGCTGTTCGACATCGTCAAAGGCGCCAGCGGCGCTGCGGCGGCGCAGGCCGCGCTGGAGGCCGCCTTGGCCACAGGCAGCCTGTGCGTGTGCGCTGTTGTGATGGCCGAACTGGGCCGCTACTTCACGCGCGATGACGCCTTGCTGGCGTTTCTTTCAGACTGCCAGATCGACCACGACCCCATCAACCTTGACGCCGCCGTTGGCGCCGCGCGGATCATGCGCGCCTATGCCCGCAACGCCGGGCCGCGCGAGCGTGTGGCGCCCGACTTTCTGATCGGCGCGCACGCCATGCAGCAGGCCGATGCCCTGCTGACCACAGACGGCGGCTTCTTCCGCCACTACTTCAAGGGCCTGGCTGTCGTGACACCGCAAGCGGTGCGCTGACAGCCTGCCAAGGCGTTGCTGCCAACAATCGCGCTGGGCGCTATGCTGGCTGCATGCAAACGAACACAACCCCCATGCGCTGCACGACCAAGCGCCTGGCCATGCCCTTGGCCCATCGCGTCGCGGCCGCGTTGATCTTTTTGGGCTTGAGCATGGTGGCCACAGCGCCGCACGCCGAGCCGAGCAATGTGTCCCCCACCGGCTTCGTCATCACCCACCGCGCCGAAATCACCGCCTCGCCCAGCCAGGCCTGGCAGGCCATCGTGGCGCTGCCGCAGTGGTGGAGCGGCAAGCACAGTTGGTCGGGCTCGGCCGCTAACTTCAGCCTTGATGCGCAGGCCGGCGGCTGCTTTTGCGAGCGTTGGGTCGACGCTTCTGGCGCAGTGAATTCGGTGCAGCACGGCCAGGTGGTGATGGTGCAAGCCGGGCGGGTGCTGCGCTTGGCAGCCGCACTCGGGCCGTTGCAGGACCTGGCGGTGAACGGGGTGTTGAACATCGTCACCAGCGCCGGCACCGGCAACGAGGCGGCCAAGAATTTCTTGCGCATCAGCTACCGCGTGGCGGGCGATGCATCAGCCAACCTGGACAAACTGGCCGGGCCGGTGGACGGTGTGATCGGTGAGCAGTTCAAACGGCTGAAGGCGCTGATCGAAACGGGCAAGGTCGAGTAGAGCCCGGCAGCGCCATCCAAGCGCTGAGGCGGCACCGCAGCGCGCGTAAACCTAGCTTGAGCCCTGTAAATTGGTTGGTAGTTGTATTACCATAATGAGATCAAGTAACACTCAATGAGGCGCGCATGGCCACCACCTTGACCAGCAAAGGCCAGGTCACCATCCCCAAGCGCATACGCGATGAACTTCAACTGCTGCCGGGCTTGGCGGTGGAGTTCTCGGTCAACGCGCAAGGCGAAGTGGTGTTGCACCGCCATCGCCCGGCCAAGGCGGGGCGGCGCGCCACCAAAGACCGGTTCGACGCCGTGCGCGGGCGCGCCGACGTCCGCTGGCGAACCGATGAGTTGATGAAACTGCTGCGTTCGGAAGACTGATGCTGCTGGTTGACACGAACGTTTTGCTGGACGTCTTGCAAGACGACCCGCAGTGGGCCGATTGGTCAATTCGGCAGATGCGCGCTCAGGCCAGCATTCATCAATTGGTGATCAACCCGATCATCTACGCCGAAATCTCGTTGTCGTTCTCAACGCTGGAAGCGCTGGACACGGTGGTCGCCACCCTCGCGCTGGAGATACGAGAAATTCCGCGCGCGGCGCTGTTCCTGGCGGCCAAGGCCTATGCGCAGTACCGCAAGCGTGGTGGCGTCAAGCTGGAAGTGTTGCAAGACGTCCAGCAAAACGTTCGTGTCAACCAGACGCATCAGTCTTCCGAACGCAGCAGTTTCATCAACTCATCG
>JAYUPO010000416.1:0-24918 GCA_043760085.1 Burkholderiales bacterium | reverse complement strand
GTCCAGGCCTGAGACTTCCTGGAACGACATCACCGCCGAATCCCATAGCACCTCGAAGCGGAATTTCGGGATCGGCCAGACGTTCGTCGACTGTTTGCTGCCATCGTCTGCCATCACTCAGCTCCTTTGATTCGTGCGGATGGGTTCATGATCGCAACAGGTCGGCGACGGCCCGCCCGAGTTCCGTTTCCGCGTCGGCCAGATCGAGAATGACATCGAAGTGGTTGCGCTGCGGCACTTCAAACACCTTGCACGGCGTGTTCACCTGCAGCAAGCGCTGCGCAAAGTCACGACCCTGGCGCTTGAATTCAGCGGTTTCGATGCCACCCCAGCACACGGCGCTGGGTGGAAAGCCCGCCAATTCCAACAGCGCCGGGCTCACGGCCTGCGCTGCCGCGGGCGTGAGGCTCAGGGCGGTGTTGATGGATGTGCCCACCAGCGGCTCCAACTCATAGAGGCCCGACACCAACACCACGCCAGCCACACGCGGGCCCGCCCCCGGCAAGGCCACCATGGCGGCCAGGTGGGCGCCGGCCGAACTGCCGGCCACCACGATGCGGCCGCCATCAACGCCCAGCCGCGCCGCGTGTTCGCTCAACCAGGCCAGGGCCTGGCGGCACTCGGCCACGATCTCGGCCACGCTGGCCTGCGGCGCCAGGGTGTAGTCGAGCGCCGCAAAGGCCAGGCCTTCAGCCACCGTCTGCTCGGCGGCGAAGGCCGACTCCTGCTTGCTCAATTCCTGCCAATAGCCGCCGTGGATGAACAGCAGCAACGGCGCCGGCGCCATTGCCGGTGCGGGCAGGAACAAGTCGAGCTGCTGCGCCGCGGCGTGGCCATAACGCCAGGTTTGATGCGTCAGACGTGAGCGCGCTGCCGCGCTGCGCTGCGCATACGCTGCGATGAACGGTTGGTAGTCGCCGCCGATGCAGGAGCTGGGTGAAAGCTCGCGCTCGCGCTCGGCGGCGCCCAGCTCGCGCCAGCCCGTCGCCATCGCCGTCGCCATCGCAAGCAAGTGTGGCTCTGCCATTTGGCTTGATCCGCTGCGCAGCCGGCCGGCGTCAACCGGCCTTGGGGCGCTCATCAATCGCCGCGAAAACCCGATGCTTCGACCACCGGCTTCCAGCGCGCCTTGTCGGCCGCCAGCACGGCGGCAAATTCGGCCGCCTTCAGGCCGGTGGGCTCCAGGCCGGCGGCTTCCAGCCGCGGCTTCACATCGGGCAGGCGCGCCGCCGCGGCCAGGGCTTCGCTGAGCCGCGCCACCACGGCCGGCGGCGTGCTCGCGTGCATGAAGGCACCCATCCAGCCTTCACCCACCACGCCGGCGTAGCCCTGCTCCTTGAAGGTGGGCACATCGGGCGCCAGCGTGGAGCGCTCGGCGCCCGACACGGCCAGCATGCGCATCTTGCCGGCCTTGTGCAATTCGAGTGGCATGGTGTCGATGCCGGCCGCGATCTGGCCGCCGATGATGTCGGTGTTCAGCGGCGCGCCGCCCTGGTAGGGCACATGGGTCAAGGGCGCGCCGATGGCCTGGCCTAGCATCACGCCCAGGAAGTGCAACTGGCTGCCCGCCGCCGAGGTGCCGAAGTTGGCCTTGGCCGGGTTGGCCTTGTAGAAGGCCACCAGGTCTTTCAGGTTCTTGTGCGGCCCGTCACCGGCGGTGGCAATGGCCAGGTGAAAGCGCGCCAGGTGGGCCACCGGCACGAAATCGGAGTCGGTGTTGTAGGCCAGCTTTTTGAACACGAGCGGCGCAATGACCATCGGCGCCAGCGGCGAAATGAGCACGGTGTTGCCGTCGGCCGGCGCATTCTTCAAGGCCTCGGCCGCGATGCGCCCGCCCGCGCCGGGCTTGGTTTCCACCACCACCGTGGTGCCCAGCGCAGCGGCCAGCTTGTCGGCCACGGCGCGCGCCGTGGCGTCCACCGAGCCGCCGGCTGGAAAGCCCACCAGCAGCTTGATCGGCCCGGTCTGTGCGTGGGCCGTGCCCAGGCTGGCCAGCGTGGCCAGGGCCAGGGCCGTGAAGACTTGTCTTGTCGCATTGAACGGCATGTTTTGCTCCAGCTTTGAACTCAAGTCACCGCCTTGCGTTGGCGGAATTCAGGTTGCGCCCAGGCCTGCGTGGCCATGATGTCTTGCAGCGTGGCCACGGCGTGCCAGACATCGGCAAAGCCCACGTACAACGGCGTGAAGCCGAAGCGCAGGATGTCGGGGGCGCGAAAGTCGCCGATCACGCCGCGATTGATGAGCGCCTGCATGATCGGCCAGGCCTCGGGGTGGGTCAGCGAGACCTGGCTGCCGCGCTGCGCCGCCGCGCGCGGCGTGGCCAGGCCGAAGCCGAAGCCGCTGAGCCGCTCGTCCACCAGGTGGATGAACAGGTCGGTCAGCGCCAGGCTCTTGCTGCGCAGGGCGTGCAGGTCCACGCCATCGAACGCCGTCAGCGCGGCTTCCAGTGCAATCAGGTTGAGCTGCGGCGCGGTGCCCACCAGCAGCCGGCTCACGCCCGGCGCGGGCTCGTAGGTTTGCGTGAATTCAAACGGCCGTGCATGGCCATGCCAGCCGGTGAGCGGCTGGCGCAGCGTGGCATGGTGGCGCTGCGCGGCAAACGCAAAGGCCGGCGCGCCGGGGCCGCCATTGAGGTACTTGTAGCTGCAGCCCACGGCGAAGTCGGCCGCACAGCCGTTCAGGTCGCACGGCATGGCGCCAGCCGTGTGCGCCAGGTCCCAGATCACCAGCGCACCCACGTCGTGCGCGCGGCGCGTCAGCGCGGCCATGTCGTGCATCTGGCCGCTGCGGTAGTTCACATGCGTGAGCGTGAGCACGGCCACCTGTTCGTTCAACGCCGCCATCAGGCTTGCCGCGGGCACGGCCTGGCAGCGCGCGCCGGTGATTTCAGCCACGCCCTGGGCGATGTAGGCGTCGGTGGGGAAGTTGTCGTCCTCGCCCAGGATCACGCTGCGCCCGGGGCGCGCTCGCAAGGCGGCCACCAACAGCTTGTACAGGTTGACCGACGTGGAGTCGGCCACGATGACTTCGTTGTCCTGTGCACCCACCAGTTTGGCGATGCGCGCGCCCACGCGCTGCGGCGCCGGGTACCAGTCGGCCTCGTTCCAACTGCGGATCAAGCCCACGCCCCATTCCTGTTCGACGGCGCGCTGCATGCGCGGCGCCACGGCGCGCGGCAAGGCACCGAGGGAATTGCCGTCGAGGTAGGTGACGCCGGGCGGCAGCACGAAGCGCTCGCGGCAAGCGCGCAGCACGTCGGCGTCGTCAAGCGCTTGACACGCCGCTTGGGTGATGGGGCTTGCCAGGTTGGGCATAGCGGGCAGATGCATGACAGGTTGGCGAGACTGTCCATGCTATTCCACGCGGATGCAAAACCGCCTGCGCCGCTTGCCCGGCGTGAAGATGATGCGCACCCGTTTTTCACTGCAAGAAGTCAAGGGGCTGGAAGGGCTGCCGATCCCGGTTTGAAGCACCCGCTGCCGTCTATAGTTTGCGGCCCCTCCCGCCGCAAAACCTGATTGAAAGCGCCCGCGCCATGCCCGCCATCCAGCCCTTCCACCTGGCCTTCCCCGTCACCTCGCTGGCGCAGGCGCGGGCCTTTTACGGCGGCTTGCTCGGCTGCCCCGAAGGCCGCTCCAGCCCCGAGTGGGTGGACTTCAATTTCTTCGGCCACCAGATCGTGGCCCACCTTGCGCCTGAAGAAGCCGGCCACCGCGGCACCAGCGCGGTGGATGGCGACGCCGTGCCGGTGCGCCACTTTGGCGTGGTGCTGACCATGGATCAATGGCAGGCACTGGCCGGCAAGCTCACTGCCGCGGGCACCAAGTTCATCATCAAGCCGCATGTGCGCTTCCAGGGCCAGGTGGGCGAACAGGCCACCCTGTTCTTTCTCGACCCCTGCGGCAACGCGCTCGAATTCAAGGCCTTTGCCGACATCGGCCAACTGTTTGCGAAGTAGCTGCTGGCGTGCGCAGCGCCGGCGCGGTTGCGCTGCCACATGCGCTGCCACATGCGCTGGTGCTCGCTGGTGCTCGGCCTCACACCCCCAGGTAGCGCGGCCACAGCTCGCGCTGCCTGTCTAACGCTTCAGAAGAGCCACTCCAGGCCACGCGGCCGCGCTCCAGGATGACTTGGCGGTCGGCCAGGCGGATCAGGCGCTGCACGTATTTGTCGATCACGATGATGGCCTGGCCGGCCTGGCGCAGCTTGGCCAGCACGCGCCAGATTTCTTCGCGCACCAGCGGCCCCAGGCCTTCGGTGGCTTCATCAAGGATCAGCAGCTTGGGGTGGGTGACCAGGGCGCGCGCGATGGCCAGCATTTGCTGCTCGCCGCCCGAAAGCTGGTGGCCCATGTGCGCACGGCGCTCGCCCAGGCGCGGGAAGAGTTCGAAGGCACGCGCCACGGTCCAGGTCACGGCGCCCTGGGCGGCGGGGCGCGTGAAGGCGGTGAGGTGTTCCTCCACGCTCAGGCTGGCAAACAGTTGCCGCCCCTCGGGCACCAGCGCCATGCCGCGGCGGGCAATCGCGTGCGTGGGCAGGCCGAAGATCGATTCACCGGCCAGCCGAACGCTCCCCGCCTGCGACGGCACGATGCCCATCAAGGCATGCACCAGCGTGGTCTTGCCCATGCCGTTGCGGCCGAGCAAACCAATCACTTCACCGGCGTGCACGGTCAAGTCGACGCCCTGCAAGACCTGCGCGCTGCCGTAGGCGGTGTGCAGACCGGTTACTTCCAACAACGGCGCTGAACTCATTCCTGCCCCAAGTAAGCGCTGATCACGCGCGCATCGGCCCGCACCTGCGCCGGCGCGCCGCTGGCGATGACCTGGCCGCTGACCAACACCGACACGCGGCTGGCCAGACGGAACACGGCGTCCACGTCATGCTCGATCAACAGCACCGTGGTGCGGGTGTGCAGTTGCTTGATCAGCGCTTCCATGCGCGCCGACTCTTCCGGGCCCATGCCGGCCAGGGGTTCATCCAGCAGCACCAGGCGCGGGCCCGCCACCACGGCCATGCCCACTTCCAAGGCACGGCGCTGGCCGTGTGATAACTGCTCGATGCGTGCGTCAGCCTTCTCGGCCAGGCCCAGCAAGGCCAGGCTGGCGTGGGCCTGCTCATTCAATGCGCGTTCACGCGCCACCGCTGACCAGGCGCCGAGGCTGGAGCCGCTGGCCGCTTGCAGTGCCAGGGCCAGGTGTTCGAGCACGCTGAAGCTTTTGAACAGCCGGGTGATCTGGAACGAGCGCGCCAGCCCCATGCGCGCGCGCCGGTGCGCGCTGGTGCGCGTGATGTCGTGGCCGGCGAAAACGATCTGGCCCGCATCGGGTGCCACCTGCCCGGCCAGCAGTGCAACCAGCGTGGTCTTGCCCGCGCCGTTGGGGCCGATCAGCGCATGCAGCTCGCCGCTGTGCACCTGCAAGTCCACGCCATCGGTAGCGGCCACGCCACCAAAACGTTTGCGCAGGCCGCGCACGTCGAGCAATGCGGTCATGTTGTTTTACGCAGCTGAGCTTGCAGCGCTTGCAGGCCGCCCACCAAGCCGCCACGCGCAAACAGCACCACGGCCAGCAGCACCCAGCCGGTGAAGAACTCAAAGTGCGGCGTGTAGGCCGCCAGCCCTTCTTGCAGCAACACCAGCACCACGGCGCCGGCCACGCCGCCCCACAGGCGGCCCACGCCGCCGAGAATGACCATCACCATCAGCGTGCCCGATTGCGTCCAGTGCAGCAGGTTGGGGCTCACGTAGCCCTGCTGGTTCACGCTCAAGGCGCCGGCCAGGCCGCCCACCATGCCGGCCACCACGAAAACCAACAGGCGCAGGCCGTAGGTGGCCAAGCCCAGGGCTTCGGCGCGCAGCGGGTCGTCGCGCAGCGCCTGCACCGCGCGGCCCAGGCGCGAAGGGCCGAAGCGGTGCAGCGCCAGCAGGCATGCGGCCAGCACGGCCAGGGCCAGGTAATAGAACTGCGTCGCGTCTTTCAGATCAATGCCGAAGCCCAGCAGTGAACGTGCCTTGATGCTCAAGCCTTCGTCACCGCCATAGCCTTTGATGGAATTGGCCAGGTAGTAAAGCATCTGCGCAAAGGCCAGCGTGATCATGATGAAGTACACGCCCTGGGTGCGCAGCGAAATGGCGCCGATGAGCAGCGCGGCCAATCCGCATACCCCCAGCGTGGCCAGCAGGTGAATTGAACCGTTAAGCTGGCCTTCGCTGATCAGGATGCCCGTCACATATGCGCCCAGGCCCACAAAGGCGGCGTGGCCGAACGACACCATGCCGCCGTAGCCCAGCACCAGGTTCAGGCTGGTGGCGGCGATGCCCAGCACCACGATGCGCCCGGCCAGGCTGATGTAGAACGGCGCGCCGATGAGTTGCAGCGCCCAGGGCAAGGCCAGCGCGGCAAGGGCCACGACGAACCACGGCCACCAAGCGACTGCCGCGGATCCGGCTCCGCCGGTCCGCTGGCAGGCCTTGCAGGCCGCGCTGGGCCAGGTGGCCCAGCTCCTCGCCAGGCACGAAAGGTCTGCCAGACCTTTCGTGTCCGGGCTCGGCCCCCTTGAGGGGGCGGCCGAAGGCCGTAGGGGGTGTTTCATTTCACCCACGCGCCGGAAACAAGCCCTGCGGCTTGAACACCAGCACCGCGGCCATGAACAGGTACACCGCCATCGACGCAATGGCCGGCCCCGCCGCACTGGCCCATTGCGGGCTCAACACCTCGCGCAGCACATGCTGCAAGCCGGTGCGCCCCAGCGTGTCGACCGCACCCACCAGCAGCGCGCCCACCAGCGCGCCGCGTATCGAGCCAATGCCGCCGATGACGATGACCACGAAGGCCAGGATCAGGATGTTCTCGCCCATGCCCACCTGCACCGCCAGCAGCGGGCCCATCAACGCGCCGGCCACGGCACACAAGGCCGCGCCCAGGCCAAACACCAAGGTGAACAGGCGCTTGACGTTGATGCCCAGCGCCTCGGTCATGACCCGGTTGGCCGCGCCCGCGCGCACCCAGGCGCCCATGCGCGTTTTGGCCACCAGGGCGTACATCAGCAAGGCCAATGCCGCGCCCACGGCCAGGATGAGCAGGCGATACGCCGGGTACTGAAACCCGGGCAGCAGCTCCACCGGGCCATCGAGAGCGGCCGGCGCACTCAGCGGCAAGTCGTTGCCGAAGACCATCTTCACGCCGTCGTTCAAGATCAGGATCAGCGCAAACGTGGCCAGCACCTGGCTCAAGTGGTCGCGCGCATACAACGTGCGCAGCAGCGTGGCTTCAATCAGCATGCCGAACGCGGCCGTCAACACCACGGCGCCCAGCACGCCGAGCAGGAACGAGCCGGTGAGCGCCACCAGCCAGGCGGCACAGAACGCACCCACCATGTACAGCGAACCGTGGGCCAGGTTGATCATGTCCATCACGCCAAACACCAGCGTCAAGCCGGCAGCCAGCAAGAACAACATCAACCCGAGTTGCAGGCCGTTCAGCGCCTGCTCCAGCAGCAGCACATTCATATGGCAACCTTCGTGCTTCGCACTGCGGTGCGAGCCCCTTCGGGCGGCCGGGCGGGGCTCATTTCATGCCGCAAGCGCCCGCGTAGGCATCGCCATGGTCTTTCAGGATCGGCTGGTTGAATGATTTGTTGATGAGGCCACCCTTGCCGTCAGACCCGATGGTGCGCACGTAGTAGTTCTGGATCGGGTACTGGTTGGTGTTGAACCTGAAGGCGCCGCGCACCGACTCAAACCGCGCCGCCTTCAGCGCCTTGCGCACAGCTTCGCGGTCTTCGAGCTTGCCTTTCACGTCGCGCACGGCGGCGTTGATGAGCTGCGCGGCGTCATAGCCCTGCGACGCATACACGGTGGGAATGCGCTTGTATTCCTTCTCGAATTCGGCCATGAACTTCTGGTTCGCGGCATTGGTGAAATCGGGCGACCAGTGCGCGGTGTTGAACAGGCCCGACATGGCCGCGCCCACCGGGCGGATCACGTCTTGATCAGCGCTGAAGCCGGGCAGCAGCAGGTTGATGTCCTTGCCCAGGCCGGCACCGACGAACTGCTTGATGAAATTGATGCCCATGCCGCCGGGCAAAAAGATGTACAGCGCCTGCGGCTTGGCGGCGCGAATTTCGGCCAGTTCAGCGGCGTAGTCGAGCTGGCCGAGCTTGGTGTAGTTCTCGCCCACCACCGTGCCCTTGAACATGCGCTTGAAGCCGGCCAGTGAGTCCTTGCCCGCCTGGTAGTTGGGCGCCAGCAGGTACACGCTTTTCATTTCGCGCTGGTTGGCGAACTGGCCCGCGGCCTCGTGGTACGCGTCATTCGGCCACGAGACGGCATAGAACAAGGGGTGGCAGTCCTTGCCCGCCATGGAAGACGGCGCCGCGTTCGGGCTGATGTACAGGGTGTTGTTGTCTAACGCTTCAGGCAAGGCGGCCAGCATGATGTTGCTGAAGACCACGCCGGTCATGAAATCGACCTTGTCGCGTTTGACGTTCTTTTCGAACAACTGCTTGGCCACATCGGGCTTGAACTGGTCGTCGCTGACGATCACCTCGGCCGGCAGGTTGCCCAGCTTGCCGCCGTTCAGCTTCACGGCCAGCAAGAAGGCGTCGCGGATGTCCACACCCAGGGCCGCGCTGGGGCCCGACAGCGTGCTGACAAAGCCGATCTTCACTTTGTCAGCCGCCTGCGTGGCGCAGGCTGCGGCCAGGGCTACGATGACTAACGTTGATTTGAGTGCGACACAGCGGTTCATGGCAGTCCTTGTTAAATCCAGATTTGAATGACGTAGTCGAAAGCGGCTTGCGCATTGAACAAGTCCACCCGTTGCAGCTTGATCTTCAAGTTGCCGTCGGCCCCGCGCACCAGGCTGTGGCGATAGCTGCCGCCGAAGTGGCGGATCGCGTCACGGCGCAGCTCCATCATGTGAAAGCGCGAACGCACTTGCACTTGATCGGCTGCTGCGGATTCAATCGCCACGTGGCTGACCACATGGTTGGTCTGCCACAGCGGCGCTTGCGACCAGGCATTGGGGTGGCTGACGCGCCCCTTGCGAATCTCCATCATCAGCTTGTCTTCGGCAAAGATCGAAGGTGAGCCTTCCCACTCGGTTTGCTCGGGGCGGGCGGGCATCCAGTAAATGCCATCGTCGGTGAACAGGTCGATCCAGGCCTGCCAGTGCTTGCCGTCCAGCAGCTCGGCTTGCAGGTACAGAAACTGCTCAACCTCGCGCTGCACATCAGCACTGCCCGCCAGCAAGCCGCGCTGCGGCACAGCGCCGTGTGTCGAAACCGGCGCACGCGGTGAATGGCTGGGCTCGATCGCCTGCGCACCCGTGGCGGCGCCGGCCACGTTGCCGTCAATCACCACGTCTTGCGCCAGCAAGTGGCCCATGTCGGGCCCGGCGCTGGGGATGGCTTGTTTGCTCATCACGCCCCCGCCTGCATGTAGCGCTGCCAGGCCGCGAACTGGTTGCGCATCACCACTTCAGAGGTGCCGTGGTTGGAATGCGCAACGCCTTTTTCATCCACCCGGTCGTCACCGAAGTAGCGGTGAAAGCTGACCCAATCGCCGCCGTTGGACGTCAAGCCCCATTGCGCCTTGGTCCAGTTTTCCAGGTCGTCGGCATTGATCATGGTGGCCGGCGAATTCACCAGGTTGAAGTACCACAGGCTGCGCCGGTAGATGGCCTCGGGCGCGCCCTTGAGGCGGAAGTGCCAGATTTCTGAAAGAGTCTTGTCGGGCGAAATCGGCCGCAGGCAACGCAGTTGCTGCAAAGGTGATTGCACCGAAAGGTATGGGTACACCAGCACATGGTGGATGCTGCGCGAAAGGTATTCCTCGGCCTTGGTTTCGCCATACGCCGCCTTGAGCTGCGCCTCGTGCGCCAGCGTGTCGGCGTCTTGCGGGCGCAGGCCCATGTAGGCCTTCAAGATGCCATGGCCTTGCGGGTAATTGATGGTCTGCACACTGTCCCACTGCTCGAAGCTCGACGCGAAGGTGGACAGGTAGTGGTAGTACAGCGGCGCCTTGCCGTTCTGTTCCTTCAAGCGCCGCTCAACCCGGCCCGCGGCAATGCCGGTGGACTGGTGCGTCACCGATGGGTGCAGCGCATCGAGCTGGTTTTCCATGAAGAACTTCCAGTTCGATTGCTGGATGACGCGGTGGCATACCGGCACCACTTCCACCTCGCCCACGGGCGAGCGGTCGCACATGTCGTCGAACGCGATCTTGGCGTCGCCCAGGAATTCAAGCAGCGTTGGCCCTTCGCTGGCCAGGCTGGCAAAGACGAAGCCGCGGTAGCTGTCCACGCGCGCGGCGGCCTTCATGTTGCAGTCAGGGTTGCCGCGGTCCATGCGCGTGCCTTCATAGCCCTTGGCCAGCGGAATGGCGCGCACCTTGCCATCGAGATGAAAACTCCAGGCGTGGTACGAGCACACGAACGACGCACCCGTGTTGCCCTGCAAATTGCCCACCACCTGCACGCCGCGGTGCGGGCAGCGGTTGTACAGCACGTTGATGCCACCATCAGCGCCGCGCACCATGATCATGGGCTGGCGGCCGATGGTCACGGCGGCATAGTCGCCTGCTTCAGGCACTTGCGAGGCGTGGCCGCAATAGACCCAGGCGCGCTCGAAGATGTGGCTCATCTCCTGGTCGAAAATGTGCTGGTCGGTGTAGACGCGCTTGTGCACGCGGTCGGGTTCCACCAGGGCTTGAACGTCCATCGCCATTTCCTCGAATACGCTGTTGCGGCAGGTGCTGTCACACGGTGGTCAGACCGTACTCGAAGCGTCTGCCAATGAGTATCCGCGCCAGCCCTTAGCCTTGCGGCCAAGCAAGCTGCTACGCTGGAATCCGCATGTTGAGTTCACCCACCCGCTACGAACGCCCGGCCACCTTGAGTGAAGCCACCGCCTTGCTCGCCCAGGGCGGCCTGCGCATGCTGGCTGGCGGCACCGATGTCTACGCCGCGCGCGTGGGCCTGCCGCCGCCCGCGGCGCTGCTGGACTTGAGCGCCGTGCAAGGGCTGCGCGGCATCACCCAGCTAGACGGCGGCTGGTGGTTCGGCGCCACCACCACCTGGGCCGATGCCTTGCGCGCGCCGCTGCCACCGCAGTTCAATGCGCTGCAGCAGGCCGCGCGCGAAGTGGGTGGCGTGCAGGTGCAGAACATGGGCACCTTGGGCGGCAACCTGTGCAACGCCTCGCCCGCGGCCGACGGCACGCCGGTGTGGCTGGCGCTGGACGCGCAAGTCGAGCTGCACAGCCAGCGTGGCACGCGCCGCCTGAGCGTGGCGCAATTCGTGACCGGGCCAAGGCACGTGGCGCTGGCGCGCGACGAGCTGCTGAGCGGCATCTGGGTGCCGCAAGGCAGCGCACGGGCGCGCTCACACTTCGGCAAGCTGGGGGCGCGGCGCTACCTGGTGATCTCGATTGCGATGGTGGCGGTGGCGGTGGATGTGGACGGTGACGGCCGCATCGCAACCATCGCCGTGGCCGTGGGCGCGTGTTCGGCCGTGGCGCAGCGCCTGGTTGAATTGGAGTACCGGCTGCGCGGCCGGCCACTGCCGGCATTGTTGACGGCGCAGGTTCAAGCGCGCGACCTGAGTTGCCTGAACCCGCTGGACGATGTGCGCGCCAGCGCGGCCTATCGCCGTGACGCGGTGCGCAACCTGGTGCAACGCGCCTTGATGGAGCTGGCCACATGAACGCGCCCGAACCGGTGACCACGCAACTGATTCGCCTGCAAGTGAATGGCACGGTGCTGCACTTGCCCGCCGCCCCGGCGCAACGCCTGTCCACCCTGCTGCGCGATGAGTTGAAACTCACCGGCACCAAGATCGGCTGCCACGCCGGCGACTGTGGCGCCTGCACCGTGCTGTTAGACGGCGAGGCCGTGTGCGCCTGCCTGGTGGCCGCGGGCCAATGTGCGGGCCGCCAAATCACCACCGTAGAGGGCTTGACACAGGCCGATGGCACGCTGTCGCGCCTGCAACAGGCGTTCAGGTGCGTGGGCGCGGCGCAATGCGGCATCTGCACGCCGGGCATGTTGATGAGCGCGCAGGCCTTGTTGCAACACACGCCGCAGCCCACCGAAGCGCAGGTGCAAGACGCCCTGGCCGGCGTGCTGTGCCGCTGCACGGGTTACCGCTTGATCATTGACGCGGTGCTGCTGGCCGCCGGCTCGCAAGCCATCACATTCGAAGCACCCGCCGCTGGCCAGGCCGTGGGTGCGCGCCTGGCGCGGCTCGACGCTGACCCCAAGCTGCGTGGCACAGAAAGCTTTGGCGCCGACACCCTGCCCGCCACCTGGGAGCAAGGCGGCGTGAGCCTGCGCATCATCCGCTCGCCGCACGCGCATGCGCGCTTCACGCTGGGTGATATGGCCGGCTTCCAGCGCCGCCACCCTGGCGTGCTGGCGGTGCTCACGGCTGCCGATGTGCCGAACAACGCGTTCGCCATCTTCGCCAACCTGCGCGACCAACCCGTGCTGGCCGATGGCGAAGTGCGCTTTGCCGGCGAGGCCGTGCTGGCGCTGGCTGGTGATGAGCCCGCCTTGCTGGCCGTGGATGAACGCGAGCTGCCCATACATTACGAAAGGCTTGATGCCCTGGCCGACATGAACCAAGCCCTGGCCCCTGGCGCGCCGGCCCTGCACGCCGCGTTTGGCGACAACGTGCTGTGCCGTGGCCGGGTGGTGCGCGGCCAGGTCGAGCCTGCGCTGGCACAGGCCGCACACCACGCAACGGCGCACTTTGAAACCCGTGCCGTCGAGCACGCCTACATCGAGCCCGAGGCCGGCTGGGCCGAGCTGTTAACCGACTCCGACCCGCCGCGCCTGCGCGTGTTCGCCTGCACGCAAACGCCGTACATGGATCGCGACGAGTTGGCGCACATCCTGGGCTGGCCGGCGCAGCGCATCCACATCGTGCCCTCGGCCATTGGCGGCGGCTTTGGCGGCAAGCTCGATCTGTCGGTGCAGCCCTTGCTGGCCATTGCGGCCTGGAAACTCAAGCGGCCGGTGCGGCTGGTGTACGAGCGGCCGGAGTCGATGCGCTCGTCCACCAAGCGCCACCCGGCGCGCATGCGCGCGGCGGCAGCGTGCGATGCGCAGGGCCGGCTCACGGCGTTCGACTTTCAGGGCGACTTCAACACCGGCGCCTATTCCAGTTGGGGCCCCACCGTGGCCAACCGCGTGCCCATTCACGCCTGCGGGCCTTACCGCGTGCCCCATGTGCGCGCCCTCACCCGCGCCGTGTTCACGCATGGCAGCGTGGGCGGAGCGTTCCGCGGCTTCGGCGTGCCGCAGGCCACGCTGCTGGGCGAGCTGTTGATCGACGAGCTGGCCGCGGCCAGCGGCGCTGACGCGCTGGAGTTCCGCCACCGCAACGCCTTGCGCGCCGGCGATCACACAGCCACCGGGCAGTTGCTGCACGCCAGCGTGGGCTTGCAAGCCTGCCTTGCGGCGCTGCGGCCGGCCTGGGCACGGGCCTTGGCGCAGTGCAAACAACACAATGCACAGGACACGGTGCGATCCCGGCAAATCAAGCGCGGCGCCGGCATCGCCTGCATGTGGTACGGCATCGGCAACACGGTGATCGCCAACCCCAGCACGATGCGCGGCAGCCTGCGCCTGAACGCCGCTGGCAACGCCGAACTGTTCCTCTACAACGGCGCGCAGGAAATCGGCCAGGGCACGGCGACCATCCTGCCGCAAATCTTTGCCGATGCCGTGGGCTTGCCCGTGGCCAGCGTGGCCCAGGTGATGGGCGACACCGATCTCACCGCTGACGCCGGCAAATCCTCAGCCTCGCGCCAAACGTTCGTCTCCGGCCAGGCCGCGCGGCTGGCGGGGCTGGATTTGCGCGCCCAGTTACTGGCTGCGTTAGGCGTGGCTGAACCCACCAGCCTGCGCCTGGAAGGCTCGGCCCTGTTCGCTCAGGCCGGTGGCCTTAACGTTTGCCTTGACCTGGCTGGCCTGCCGCGGCAAACCAACGGCGACGCCTTCTCCGGCCGCGGCCACTTCGACCCGCCCACCGTGGCGCTCGATGCCGACGGCCAGGGCGTGCCCTATGCCACCTACGCCTTTGCGGCGCAGATCGCTGAAGTGGAAGTGGATGTCGAACTCGGCACCGTGAAGCTGCTGCACATTCACGCGGCGCATGACGTGGGCCGCGCCATCAACCCCACGCTGGTGGAAGGGCAGATCCACGGCGGCATCGCGCAAGGCATCGGCATGGCCTTGATGGAGGAATACGTCAACGGCCGCACCGACAACCTGCACGACTACCTCATCCCCACCGTGGGCGACGTGCCACCCATCACCGTGCACCTGATCGAAGACCCCGAGCCGCTGGGCCCCTGGGGCGCCAAGGGCGTGGGCGAGCCGGCCCTGGTGGCCACCGCGCCGGCCATCCTGGCCGCCATTCGCCATGCCACGGGGGTGAAGCTGCACGAGGTGCCGGTGACGCCTTCGCGCCTGCGGGCGGCCTTGCTGGAGCTGAAGTGACAGCGCCTGACATGCGTGGCGACGGCCAACCCAACGTGCTGGCGCATTCGAAGGCGCCTGAGCGAATGAGCGCCGACAAGGTGCGCTGCGAGGCCTGCCCGGTGCTGTGCCAGATCAGCCCGGGCAAACTCGGCGCCTGCGATCGCTATGGCAATGTAGGCGGCAAGCTGGTGCGCACCGATGTCGTTCAGCTCTTGCGCCGGCCCGATGTGGCGGTGGTTGAAAACGAAACCGCACGCACTGGCTGGAATGGAACGTTGATCAACGACGCCCCGGTCTTCGTCACCGGCCACGGCGCCACCACCACCTACCCCGACTACAAGCCCGCACCCTTCATCATCGCCAGTCAACACGCGGGAGTTGACCTGGTGACGGTGGTCACCGAAGGCATCTTCAGCTATTGCAGCTTCAAGGTGAAGATCGACACCGACCGCTACCTCGGCCCGCAGCAGGCCAGCGTGCGCCACCAGGGCGAGGTGGTGGGGCACGTGAGCACCATCGAATACGGCTCGCAATTCCTGGCCCTGGGCGGCGTGCACCACCTCACCGGTGGCAGCAAGCGCGAAGGCCGCATCAACTGCGAACTGATGATGGCGCTGGGCAACCAGCAGGCGGTGGCATTGCAAATCGAAGGCGGCGCCGCGCTCACCGTGCAAGCCGGCCGGGCACCCGTGGTTAACGGTACAGAAGAGCAGCGCATGCGCGTGGGCTGCGGCTCGGCCACCATCGGCATCTTCGCGCCGCAATGGGCCGGGCAGGTGGACGAGGTGGTGGTGGTCGACGACCACATCACCGGCGTGCTCAGCGAACACCAGGCCGGCAAGTGTCTCGACATCCCGCCCAGCGGCATCCGCCTGCGCGGGCGCAAGAGCACGCCGGGGCGCTACTTCCAGGTGGCGCAACCGGGTGCGGGCTGGGGTGGCACCGACATCACCGAGCCGCTTTCGATCATTGAGGAATGGGATGCGCGCTTCGCCAGGCCCGGCCTGCGCCTGCTGATGGTGAGCACCACCGGCGAAGACAGCGCCTGGTTCGTGCTCGATGAGCAGTTGCGCCCGCAACCGGCCGAGATGCCCGCTGCCGTGCGCAGCGTGGTGGCGCGCATTGGCGAAAACTGCGAACCCTCGCTGTGCAGCGTGCTCTATGTCGCCGGCGCCGGCGGCTCGCTGCGCGCCGGCGTCACCAGCAACCCGGTGCTGCTCACGCGCGCCATCAAGCAAGCGCTGGTCAACGTCACCTGCGGCGGCGCGCCGGTGTACCTGTGGCCCGGCGGCGGCATCACGCTGATGGTGGATGTTGCGCGCATGCCGGCCAACAGCTTTGGCAGCGTGCCCACGCCGGCCATCGTCTCGCCGATCGAATTCACGCTGCGGCTGAGTGACTACGAATGCCTGGGCGGGCACATGGGCCGCGTGCGCCGGCTCGATGAATTCATGGCCAGTGAGCCGCACAAACTTCTTGCTGCGCAGGCTGGCAACCCGTGGCCGTTGGCGGGTTTGAACCGTTGAGCCCGCCCGGCCGCCCGTGGGCCCCACACCGAAATGCGTAGCACCAAGACCTGCCCATGACCGGCCCCACGCGGCAGACGCTGGAAGGCGGGCAGTGGTTCTTGCAGCATGGCCCCATCAACTGCATCGTCCTGGCCGAGGGTGAGCCCGCGGCCGTGGCAGCGGCCCATGAAGCGGCCTGGCAGCGCTTTGCCACCGTGTTAACGGAACTGGTGAGCGAGTTGCCGTTGCTCAAACAAGACCTGCACGCCCACGGCGCGCCACCCGTGCAAGGCCGCATCGCCCAGGCCATGGTGGCCGCCTGCCTGCCGCATGCCGCCAGCGCCTTCATCACCCCCATGGCCGCCGTGGCCGGCGCCGTGGCCGATGCGTTGCTGCGCCACCTGGCCGCCCCAGGCATCACCCGCGCCTATGTGAACAACGGCGGCGACATCGCCTTGCATTTAAGCGAAGGCATGCAGTGGGACATCGGCCTCATCGCCGGCCTGCAAGCCACGCCCAGCGGCCGCTTCAGCGTGCGGTTTGAGGACGCCGTGCGCGGCGTAGCGACATCAGGCTGGCGCGGGCGCAGTTTTTCCTTCGGCATTGCCGACGCCGTGACCGTGCTGGCCGCCACCGCCGCCCAGGCCGACGCCGCCGCCACGCTGGTGGCCAATGCGGTGGATGTATGCGATGCGCGCATCCAGCGCCGGCCGGCGTGCGAGCTGAAGGACGACAGCGATTTGGGGCAGCGGCGGGTCACCACCGCCGTGCCGGTGCTGGCGCGGGCTGAGGTGGCGGCGGCGCTGGGCGCGGGCGCGCAATGCGCTACCGGCATGCGCCAGCGGGGGTTGCTGAGCGCGGCTGTGCTCAGCTTGCAGGGCATGGTGCGAGTGGTTGAGCGCCTGCAAGGCTGACGATTTCTGCCGGATTCTGATTTGGCAGTAGTTTCACTTAATGCATTTATTGCATATACAGGCTACAGTCTTTGCTCGCTTGCAAGCACCCTCGGGACACCGCCATGACCATCATCGACCGAAAACGACTCGTGCCGCCGACACTCACACCCGACGAGGCCGACATGGCCCGTACGGCGCAGCGCGTGCTGATGGAGTCACTCGATCACTCCAAAGCCGCCTCCATCACCATCGTCAGCGAAACAGGCCAGGGCCCCACCGTGGCCGTGCCGCCGCAGGCCTTGCGCCTCATTAGCAAGGTGTTGGGGCTGCTGGCGCAACGCCAACCCGTGACGCTGCTGCCCGAGAAGCAAGAATTCACCACAGTTGAGGCAGCGAACTTCCTCAACGTGTCGCGGCCCTTTGTCATCAAGGAAATCGAGGCCGGGCGCCTGAAGCACCGCCTGGTGGGCTCGCACCGGCGCATCCTGTTCGAAGACCTTCTTGAATATGCCAACGCCATGCGGGCGGGCCAACAAGCGGCCCTGGACCGCATGGCCGAGGATGCCCGCGCACGCGGGCTTGAGTACTGAAGACCCTGCGCCATGGCCGGCCACCCGCGCTACACAGCGCTGCTCGATGCCTGTGTGCTCTACCCCATGGCGGTGTGCGACGCCTTGATGAGCGTGGCTGCCACCGGCATTTACGCGGCCAAGTGGACGCAGCGCATTGACGATGAATGGATGCGCAGCCTGGAGCGGCAGCGTGGCCTGCCTCCAGGCGCTTTGCACATGCGCCGCAATGCCATGCATGCCGCTTGCCCCGATTGGGAAGTGCCCGCCGACGCCTGGCAGCCGCTGGAGGCTGGCATCGCCAAACTGCCCGATCCGAATGATCGGCACGTGCTCGCCGCAGCCATCGCCGGCCATGCCGATTGCATCGTCACCGCCAACGTCAAGGATTTTCCGGCGGCCGCCGTGGGGCCTTTGGGCATTGAGGTGCTGCACCCCGATGCCTTCCTCGCGGCACAACTTGAACTGGATCCGCTCAGAGTGCTGCCCGCCTTCAAGGCGATGCGCGAACGCCTGCGCAACCCGGCCTACACGCCGGCACACTTCATCGACACCTTGGAAACCAAATACGGCCTGGTGCTGACCGCGACCGTGCTGAGGCAGGCAGAAGCATTGATCTGAACGCGCCGACGCAGTCTCGCTGGGAACCGCTCTGGATGCGGGTGCATGAGGCGCCTGAGTGCTAGCATCTCTTGCAGGCAAGATGAACTCATCACTGAAATCATGACCAACCTCAGCGTTCGCGGCCTCGACGACAAGGCGCTGGCCGCACTCAAGAAGCGTGCGGCCAAGGAGGAAGCCAGCGTCAACACGCTGGTGGTGCGGCTGATCGAACAAGGGCTGGGGCTGCGGCGCGCCAAGCCGGCCCTGACGCGGCACGATGACCTCGACGCCCTGGCCGGAAGTTGGCGCAAGAGCGACGCCGCCGAATTCGAACGCGCGACGGCAGCGTTCAGCAAGCTCGACGCCCAACTCTGGAAGTAGGCGATGCGCCCGATCCTGCTCGACACCAACGCCTACACCGCCTTCATGCTTGGCGCGACCCCGGTGGTTGAAGTGCTGGCGCACGCCGAACGCATCGTTCTGAACAGCATCGTGCTGGGCGAGCTGCTCGGTGGCTTTGCGGCGGGGTCGCGTGAGGCGAGGAACCGTGCGGAACTGGCGCGCTTCCTGGACTCAGCACGTGTCGAAGTCGTGCCCATCACGGCGCACACGGCCGACAGCTATGCGCTCGTTTACTTGAGCCTGCGGCGCAAAGGCCAGCCGATCCCGACCAACGACTTGTGGATCGCCGCCAGCGCGCTCGAACATGGCGCCGCGCTGCTCACACGCGATGCGCACTTTGCCCAGATTGATGGCCTGCGTTGTGGCCAGACTTTGGAAGACTTTTTACCTTGAGGGCAACGCGTCTGATCGCCAACCCTCGCCGCTGGCCCGCTGCTGCGGCTCAGGAGTGACGAATGCAGTCACGGTGCGCCAGATGATGACGGCACGGTATAGCGCTGCTCGGGGTGGTTTTCCATCTCAGGAATCGTGTATGCCAGCAGCCCGGCACTGACTTTGGGGTCGTGGTAACACCTGCCATGGTCGCACTCGGCAGCGTTGTCGTACACCGTGCCGGCTGAATGAAGAACTCCAGGTTGACACCGTCGTTATTGCGTGCCACCAGCCACCTCCGCTTTCCACCCGTAAATCTGCACGGGACTATGCCCTTTGACCTCGTGCAAGCCAAGGGAGATCGTCAGTGTCCCCACGTTCAGTTCGGCCGCCGCCGCGCCTGACAACAGCAAGGGATACCCGAGCTCCTTCGTCATGGTTTCCAGCCTGGCAGCGACATTCACACAATCACCCATCGCACCATAGGTGTGACGAGACGGCGAACCAATGTGGCCAACTACGGCGGGGCCGCAAGCCAAGCCCATTCCAACTACCAAGGGCTCCTGGTCAGCGCGTTGAAGCTTCTCGTTCAGACCTGGCAACGCCGAATGAATTTCAAGTGCCGCGTCGTACGCAGCGCGAGCTGGCCGCGCGATTTCCTGCGGCGCACCGAAGAAGGACATGACACCGTCGCCCATAAATTCTTTGACCGTTCCATTGTGGCGATGGATAGACGCCGTGACGAGCTCGAAAAGCGCATTGAGGGTAGCTGTCACGCGTTCGGGTGGATTCCTCTCTGATCGCGATGTAAATCCTCTTACGTCAATGAACAACACAGCAATGTGTCTTCGCTCGCTTGCCATGCCTGCCAACCGTCCGGATTCGAGTTCATTCATTACATGAGGACTCACGTAGCCTGCGAACACATTGCGCAAGCGGCGCCGCGCCTGGATCTCCAAGAACATCTCGCGCGCGAGCCGTGAACTTGCAGCAGCAAGCATCATCGTCAAAAGGGTTGCGACCGGTAGCACCCAACCCGCAAGCATCAGCGAGTAGCCGCCCGCGATCAGCAAGACGCTTCCAGCCACGACGAACGCGAGCATGTAGCGCAGACGCGCGCTGACAAGATAGATCGAGACACAAATGGCGCCCAACGCAGAGTTGATCCATCCGGGGCTTTCCTGAAGCAGCCGCCCGTCCCGGATTGATCTGAACGCCTGCACATGTGCATGAACGCCTGGCAGGGTATTCGGTGCGCGCATTGCCGGCACTCGATGTCGATCTACAAATGGCAGCGTCAGACCAATGAATACCACCTTTCCAGAAAAGTCTCGAACCATCGCGCCATGGTCGCGCGTATTGATATGCGCGAGCACACTGTGCAGCGCAACAATTGGAACAGTTAACGGTCGAGTGAAATCAATCAGGCCAGCACCGGGTTCATGCCCAAGTCGACGTGCCAACTCGCCGACCAGCGTCGGCACCATCTCGTCGGCAACACCGAGCCTCTCGCCGAATCTCCGCACCACGCCATCATGGTCAGCTTCGAACAGCGCGAATCCGGCACCGGCGGATCCAGCTGCGGCCACCACTGCCGGTGAAAGGGGCCTCGAACGTCCTCCTGAATCAACTGTGCGCGCCAGTACTAAGGGGCCAGCACGGCGCATTGACAAGATCCCACGAATCAGCTTGCCGTCCAAACCAGGGAGCAAGTGCTCGAAGCTTTGATCGGGCAAGATCAAGTCCACGGCCACCGCCTTTGCACCGGCAACGGACAAAGCCTCTAACACCAATCCCAGTTCAGCCTGCATCAGCGCTATCGGTGCCGAAAGTTGATCCAAACTCGTCTCGTCAAGCGCTACGACGACGACGTTGTCATCGATTGCTTGCCCCGCATTTGCGGCCGCACGACTAGCGGCGTCGTACAACAAAAAATCCCAAGAGTGCACCGCGGGCTTCCAGCTCAATGCAATGCTGACCGCCACCCACGCTGCAAAAATGATGGCGTTCCAACTGGCCCCAAACGCCGGATCCGCACGCGGCTGCTCGCGCGAGCCCTTGTTGGAGTCACCCATCGCTAGCGAGCCCTGGCGACCAATGCAGCTTCTTCTGGTCTTTCTGCAGCAAGCTCACGCCATACCACCCGAGCTTCGATCATGGCGCCGACATGCTCCAACCACAAACCGTATACGGTGCGTTCAGATATCGATGCGCCTAGCGCAGGCCGCCGCAGTTCGATCTCAACCGATGTTGCTTGTTGACTGGCTCTTGACGATCCAGGCTCCAATGCAGGTGGGTTACGCATCACCATTCCGGCCTGAACGATGCGATCCGGCCGCAGGTGCACAACTTTGTCAATTAGCGGAGAACGCAGAACGGCGTCCTTTCCTTCTAGAACGGCAACCGATGCAGCGCCAACTCTGGCCGTCGCGGGCCCGAGCAAACTGTATTCATGCCCTGTCGCCATATACAGCAAGACCAATTTTGCGCCGTCGGTGAGCACCAAAGTCTCGTTGGCGGACACAAGCTGAAGCATGGTCACGCGAGCCGATGTACCGTCGTTAGTTCGTTGCACCTTGCCTTCGACATTGACCACAACGGCAACCGATTGAGCCATGGCTGCCGCGCTTGTCAGCAACAAGAACGTGAACACCGCGGTAGCTGCGCCTCGTAGTGCTTGGGTCACGACGATTTTCCAGAAGCCATTTGTGCAGCCATTAGCGCGAACAGTGTGACCCATTGTGCGAAACTCAGACAGGGCTGCCAACCAAGGTGAAAGCGGCCCAAAAGAATGGGTTCGAGTATTTGGGATCAGCGAGGAGTTTCAGTTGTGCAGTCTGCACAGCTCGTGCTTTCGATTCGGTCTTCCAAGCCTTGTAAAACTCACCCATCAAGATGCGGGTCGAATCATCCTCAACGGCCCAAAGTGACAGCAACGCGCTTTGAGCGCCGGCCGCAAGAATGGCACGCTTGAATCCCATGAATTCGTCTCCGCCGGACACTCTGCCAACACCACTATTGCAGGCCGACAGAGTAATGAGTTGGACACGACCAAGGGCTAGTCGAGCCAGTTCTTGCGCCTCCAAATCCGCACCGGCCAGACCAGCTGACGCAAGCTTGATAGACGAATACATTGGGTCGATGTCGTCTACGACCGCATGCGCAGCCACATGCACAACATCTGCACCTGGTGCAGCAAGCGTGAGGCGGCCTTTCGTGGCCTCCTTGCGAACAAACACGCTGTTCTGCGGATACAGCGCTTGAACGTCCTTTACTTCTTGCTCGGCACCCGGCAACGCCCATTCGCCACCGCCAAGATCAGGGTTGCCGACCGCAGCCAGCACCGCGGCTGCGGCACTTGGCAAATTGGCCCGCAAAAGACTTGCAGAGAGCACCGTCGTGATAGGGTGCCTTTCGACAAGCCACTTCTTTTCATCACGTAGTGCTTGGAAAGGCAAAAGGTGTAGGGTCTTATGCGGTGCAATGATCAGTTCTACGCCCGTAGGCAACTGAAGCGGCGCAATGAGCACATCGTTCAGGGTTCTGGCAATTACTGCGACTCCGGGCCCAACCTCTTCAATCGCACTGCGAAACTTGGCAACTTCTGAACGCGCTCGCTCCGCCGTCAGATCGTGGATCTGGGCTGCCGCGCTGGTGCGCGTGATGCGCCAGCTAATCAGACGAAGTGGCAATTGGTGATAGACCACCAAAACTTGATCGCCTGTAAGCTGTGCCTGAATTTCTGGCAGCGACAGTGGACGGACGGAAACCGTCTCGACGACACCCCTGGCACTGCCGGCGCCACTCTTTAAGTCGAGCATAGCCCGAGCACGACTTGCTTCACTGGCGCCCAATGCCGCAACCAGATCGCCACGGCTGAAGAACAAATCCACAGCTTCATCGAAGACTCGCTGGTGGCTGCCATCTAGCGCTGTGCGCATTTCGAAGCTTGAGAAGCCACTGCGCAGCGTTTCCATTCCGCGTAACGCCTGTTGCAACGTAAGGGCCGCCGCATCCACGTCGCCAGATTGCCGTTGCGCGCGGGCAAGGCCCGCTCGCAGCATGACGGTCTGAAGCGATTCACTGCCATCGGCGAGGCTCGCCAGCGCCTTGCTATATGCGTCAGTTGCCCTTTTCGGTTCCTTCCCCGCCAACGCAATGTCACCGGCCAGCCGTGCGGCTGCAAGTCTCAATGTCGGCTCGGTCTCTGAAAGCACCGGCGCCAATGCTTCAGACGCGCTGGTCAATTTGCCAGCTCTCAATTCGATGGCGGACAACGCAAGGCGAAGTTCGGCCTTGAAGAGTCCTTGTCCAAAGTAGGGCATCAGCGCCTGAGCCTGTTTAATTTCCGCCACCGCCTCGCCATGCTTATCTTGGTGGCTGAGCGCAAGTGCCCGTATGTGCAAACCAGTAGCTCTCAGGACTGGAAATTGTCGAGTGAGCCACTCTTCAGATGACCCTTTTGCGATGGCTGCGAGCATTTTTGAAGCCCACTCAGCCGCAGTGAAATGGTCGCCCGCCAGACTGTATGCATTTGCGATATCTCTGCTCGCAAAGATGTAGGCCGGACCGAAGGCTGATCCTGTTGGGTCGCCAACGTGTAAGGCCTTGGCAGCCGCTCGAACAGCCAAGCGAAACTCACCACGCTGGGCCAAAGACTGTGACTCGCCGCAGTAGTTTTCCCAAGTCTGCTTTCTGGGATCTTGAGCAAACAGCGCTGCCCCAGCTCTCGGCATGGCAGCCACTGAATCAAGATCTCGCAGAAACGCTTCAGGAGCGGAACTGGATCTCTGCGCCATGGATGCCTGCGCAATCGCAACCATCATGAATGTGAATGCAAGGGTACGCAGACTTGTCATTGGATCTCCCGATTACGCCTCAGTTGTGACTTGCACGCTTCGCTACTGATGTCACGCGCATAGTGTCAAATACTCGGTGAGCTTACGCTGGGCCACGCGCAAGTCAGTTCCACAACTTAGGGGGTGCGGTTGCTGGGTATCAACAGCAATCACAGCGCGTGACCAATTCATGGCCACGGTAGGCTCCCGGATACTGGATTCCAGAATGCTTCGTTTCGGCGGGGAGTTGCAAATCCCAGAGGAGCGACTGCCCCACCTGGGGCATGATCGCGCCTGCCCACCAACCCCGCGGCCAAGCGCCTGCCAAAACCCCATGCTCTATCCCGCCCAAGGCAGCCAGCCCGAAGTGAGCGTGCGCAAGTTCGTGCTCAGCGTTGAAGACGTGTGGCACGACGGTGGCCAGCGCCTGGCGCAGCCGTTGCAGCGGGGCTGGGTGGCGGCGGTCATCCACAACCCCTATGCCGGGCGCCATGTGCCCGACATTCAACCCTTCATGGAAGCCTTGAAGCCGCTGGGCCTGGACATGGCGGACCGGCTCATTGCGGCGTTGGGCGGCGCGCAGAACATTCAAAGCTACGGCAAGGGTGGGCTGGTGGGCAGCGCGGGCGAAATCGAGCACGGCCATTTGTGGCATTTGCCGGGCGGCTATTGCATGCGCGACCGCATCGCGGGTTCGCACGCCATCGTGCCCTCGGCCACCAAGCTCGGCGCCATGGGGGCCAGCATCGACATTCCCCTGCACCACCGCGTGGCGGCCTATGTGCGCAGCCATTTCGACGGCGTGGTGGTGTGTGTGCCCGATGCGCCGCGGGCCGACGAGATCATGTTCGTGCAGGCCATGGCCACCGGCCCGCGCCCGCATGCCCGGGTGGGCGGCCTGCAGGCCAGCGAGATTGCAACGTTTGATGGGCAACGTTAGATCTCACTCAACCAAGGAGCAGCGATGAACACGATCCAACGCAGAGCTTTCGTCGGCGCCGCCGGCATCATGCTGATGGGCCTGAACGGCACGGTGCGCAGCGCTGGCGCCGTCAAACCCGGCAGCAAGAGCGCGCTGCTGGTCATCGACGTGCAAAACTGCTTCGTCAGCGGCGGCACGCTGGCGGTGAAGGGTGGCGAAGAGGTGGTGCCGATCATCAACAAGCTGGCCGGCGCGTTTGAAAACATCGTGCTGACGCAGGACTGGCACACCGCCGGCCACGTCTCGTTCGCCTCGGCGCA
>JAYUPO010000415.1:0-8002 GCA_043760085.1 Burkholderiales bacterium | reverse complement strand
CGGGCGCCCTGTTCGAACCACCACCGAACTGGCCGAAGTCGTGGCTGGTGCAGTCAAAACCCGCGAGCCGGGCCAGAACCCTGCGACGCGCACATTTCAGGCTCTTCGGATTCACCTCAACGCCGAGCTTGAGGAGCTCGAACAAGGCCTGAAGGCCGCGTTGGACCTGCTTGCCCCAAATGGACGCCTGGCCGTGATCAGCTTTCATTCGCTCGAAGACCGCATCGTCAAGACCTTCATCGCGCGTGAAAGCCGCGCCGTGTTCGACCGCCGCGCGCCGTTCGCCGCGCCCGCGCCGGTGACGCTGCAAGCGGTGGCCCGCATCCGCGCCGGTGAAACCGAACTGCGCGCCAACCCGCGCGCGCGCTCGGCCGTGCTGCGCGTGGCGCAGCGCCTGGAGGCTGGCGCATGAACCGGCTCAATCTCGTCTTGCTGCTGGCCCTGGTGGCCAGTGCGCTGTACCTGGTGCGCACCGCCTATGAAGGCCGGCGGCTGTATTCGCAGCTCGACAGCGCGCGCACCGAGCAAGCCATGCTCGACGCCGAAGACAAGCGGCTCGATGCCGAGCGCCAGGCCCAGGCCACCCACCTGCGGGTGGAGCGCATGGCGCGCGAAAAGCTGCACATGCGCACGGCATCGCCGGCCGTGACCATTTATGCCACCGACACCGTGACCGCGGGAGCGGGGCGATGAAAGCAGCGGGTCGCAAGCTGTTCAACGCGCCCATGCCGCGCAAGCTCAGCTACGCCACCAGCCCGCTGCTGGCATCGAAGACGCCGCCCTGGCGCTCGCGCTTGCTGGTGTTTTTGCTGGGCGTGGGCTCGTGCGTGCTGGTGGGCCGCGCGGCCTACATCCAGGTCTATGGCAGCGAGTTCTATCAAGAGCAGGGTGAAAAACGCTACGCCCACACGCTGGTGGTGCCGGCCAGCCGCGGGCGCATCACAGACCGCGCGGGAGCGTTGCTGGCCACCAGCGTGCCGTCGCCATCGATCTGGGTCAACCCCAAGGAATTCAGCGCCGATGTGGCACAGCGCCAGGCCCTGCTGCGCCTGATTGAACTGCGGCCGGATGAGCTGGAGCAGCGCCTGGCCAGCAGCCACTACTTCGCCTGGCTGAAGCGCCAGGCCGACGAAAGCCTGTGGCAGCAGGTGAATGCGCTCAAGCTCAAGGGCGTGTACGCCATGCACGACTACCGCCGCAAGTACCCCGAAGGCGAAGCCGCGGCGCATGTGGTGGGTTTCACCAACATCGAAGACCAGGGGCTCGAAGGCATCGAGTTGGCGCACCAGGCCGCGCTGCAGGGCCACAACGGCAGCCGCCGCGTCATCAAGGACCGGCCGGGCCGGGTGATCGACGAACTGGGCGAGCAGATCGACCCGGTTAACGGTACAGACGTGCAGCTTTCTCTCGACGCGAAGGTGCAGTTCTTTGCCTACCAGCGCCTGCGCGACGCCGTGCTGGAGCACGGTGCCAAGGCCGGCAGCGTGGTGGTGCTCGACGTGCAAAGCGGCGAGGTGCTGGCCCTGGCCAACTACCCCAGCTACACGCCGGGCGCGCGCGTGGGTAGCAAGGACGACACGCTGCGCAACCGCGCGCTGACCGACATCTTCGAGCCAGGCTCGACCATGAAGCCCTTCATCGCCGCGTTGGCCATCGAGAGCGGCCGCGTCACGCCCAGCACCGTGATTCAAACCGCGCCGGGCAGCATCAACATCACCGGCAGCACCATCCGCGACGCCCACCCGCACGGCGCGCTCACGGTCGCCGAGGTGATCCAGAAATCGAGCAACGTCGGCACGGTGAAGCTGGCCATGCAGATGGAGCGGCGCGAAATGTGGGAAATGTTCACCCAGGTGGGCATTGGCCAGAAGCCGCAGCTCGGCTTCCCCGGCGCCGAGCGCGGCAAGCTGCGCCCGTACAAGACCTGGCGCCCGGTGGAGCAGGCCACCATGAGTTATGGCTACGGCCTGAGCGTGTCGTTGTTTCAACTGGCGCGCGCGTACACCGTGTTCGCGCACGACGGCGAACTGGTCGCCAATTCCATGACCAAGACCACGCAACCTCCGGCCGGCCAGCGCGTCATGTCCGCCGCCACCGCCAAGGCCGTGCGCGAAATGCTGCACCTGGCCGCCGCGCCGGGCGGCACCGCGCCCAAGGCGCGGGCCATCGGTTATTCGGTGGGCGGCAAGACGGGCACGGCGCACAAGCAGATCGGCAAGGTCTACGCCAGCAACAAATACCGCGCCTGGTTCGTCGGCATGGCGCCGATCAACCAGCCGCGCATCGTGGTGGCGGTGATGGTCGATGAACCCAGCAAGGGCATCTACTACGGCGGCGACGTGGCCGCGCCGGTGTTCAGCCAGGTGGTGCAGCAAACGCTGCGCACGCTGAACGTGGCACCTGATCTCGATGTGAAGCCGCAGATCATGGCCGCGCGCCCGGCCCCGGCCGTGCCGGAGAGCTTTTGATGACCCAGCCAACATGAGCCTTCAGACGCTGCCCAGCGTGGACGCCGCCGTGCAGTGGCTGCACGCGCGCGGCGCGCAGCGCCTGCGCAGCGACAGCCGCCAGGTGCAGCCGGGCGACGCCTTCATCGCCTGGCCCGGCCTGGCCAGCGACGGGCGGCGCTTCGTGCCGCAGGCGCTGGCCAGCGGCGCCGTGGCTTGCCTGGTCGATGAAGGTGGCGCACAAACGTTTGACTTCACTGGCGAGCCCGTGGCCGCGCTGGCCGGCCTGAAGCCGCTGGCCGGCCCGCTGGCGGCGGCCTTCCTGGGCGAGCCGAGCCGGCGGCTGCAAGTCATCGCCATCACCGGCACCAACGGCAAAACGTCGAGCAGTTGGTGGCTGGCGCAGGCGTTGCAACAACTGGGCCGGCCCTGCGCCGTGGCCGGCACCCTGGGCCTGGGCGTGCCGCCGAACCTGCTAGCCACGGGGCTGACCACGCCCGACCCGGTGGCGCTGCAGCAAGCGCTGCATGACTTTGCCGCCGCCGGCCTGGCCGCGGTGGCGCTGGAAGCGTCGTCCATCGGCCTGGCCGAGCAGCGCCTGGCCGGCACGCACATCGCCGTGGCGCTGTTCACCAACTTCACCCGCGACCACCTCGACTATCACACCAGCATGGCCGCGTACTGGCGCGCCAAGCGCGCGCTGTTCGATTGGCCGGGCCTGGGCGCCAGCGTGGTCAACATCGACGATGCGCAGGGCCAGGCCCTGGCCGACGAACTGGCGCCGCGCGGCGATGCGCTGTGGACGTGTTCCTCGCAGCGCCCTGCGCGCGTGCACGCACAAAACATTACGCTGGGTGCGCAGGGGCTGGCGTTCACGGTGCGCGAAGGTGACACCACGGCCCGCGTGCACAGCCAGCTCGTCGGCGCCTACAACGTCGACAACCTGCTCGGTGTGATCGGCGTGCTGCGTGCGTTGGGCATCGCGCTGGCCGACGCCGCGGCGGCCTGCGCCAGCTTGCAGCCCGTGCCCGGGCGCCTGCAGCGCGTGGGTTCCGGCACGGGCCAGCCCGAGCTGCTGGTGGACTACGCGCACACGCCCGACGCGCTGGAAAAAGCCCTGGCCGCGCTGCGCCCGCTGGCCCGCGCGCGCGGCGGCAAGCTGTGGTGCGTGTTCGGCTGCGGCGGCAACCGCGACGCCACCAAGCGGCCGTTGATGGGCGCCATCGCCGCACGTGGCGCAGACCATGTCGTGCTCACCAGCGACAACCCGCGCAACGAAGACCCGGCTGCCATCCTGGCGCAAATTCACGCCGGCCTGGGCGCCGCAAAGCCCGTTGCCGTGCTGGCAGACCGCCGCGCCGCGATCGCACTGGCCGTCAAACAAGCGGCTGCACAGGACGTGATCCTCGTTGCCGGCAAGGGCCATGAGGACTATCAGGAAGTGCGCGGCCAGCGAGCGCCTTTCAACGATGCGGATGTGGCGGCGCAAGCGTTGGCATGGCGCCAGGGAGCGGCGGCATGATGACGCTGGCGCAAGCCCACGCCCTGCTGCCGGGTTCGACCTTGGTCGGCGACGGTGCGGTGCAGATCGCGCGCGTGCACAGCGACAGCCGCAGCCTGTGCGCCGGCGACCTGTTCGTGGCGTTGAAGGGCGAGCGCTTCGATGCGCACGACTTCCTGCCGCAGGCGCGCGCTGCCGGCGCCGTGGCCGCGCTGGCCGAGCGCGGCCTGCATGAAGCGGGCCTGCCTGGCCTGCTGGTACCGGACACCCTGGTCGCGCTGCAAACCCTGGCCGGCGCCTGGCGCGCGCGCTTTGATTTGCCGCTCGTCGCCGTGACCGGCAGCAACGGCAAGACCACCGTCACGCAGATGCTGGCCAGCATCCTGCGCACCTGGCTGGGCGAAGGTGCCTTCGCCACCGAAGGCAACTTCAACAACCACATCGGCCTGCCGTTGACGCTGCTGCGTCTGCGCCAGGACGACACCACCTGGCACCGCGCCGCGGTGGTGGAACTCGGCATGAACCACCCCGGTGAAATCGCGCAGCTTGCTGCCCTGGCCGCGCCGAGCGTGGCGCTGGTGAACAACGCGCAGCGCGAGCACCAGGAATTCATGGCCACGGTCGAAGCCGCCGCGCGCGAGAACGGCGCTGTGATCAGCGCGTTGCCCGCCTCCGGCGTGGCGGTGTTCCCGGCACAGGATGAATTCACGCCGTTGTGGCGCGAACTCAGCGGCGCGCGCCGCGTGCTGACCTTCGCGCTCGATGCACCGGCTGATCTGAGCAGTGCCGATGTCAGCGGTGCCGCGCAGTGGGTGGCCAACCGCTGGCAAGTGCAGCTCACCACGCCGGCCGGCCACGCCACGCTGCGCCTGAACGTGGCCGGGGTGCACAACGTGAAGAACGCGCTGGCCGCGGCCGCGGCGGCGCTGGCGGCGGGCGCGCCGCTGGCCGCCGTGGTGCACGGCTTGCGCACCTTCGAGCCGGTGAAGGGCCGCTCGCAACTTAAAAACATCAGCCTGCATGGGACAAACGCCACGCTGGTGGACGACAGCTACAACGCCAACCCGGATTCGGTGCTCGCCGCCATCGAGGTGCTGGCCGCCATGCCCGCGCCGCGCTGGCTGGTGCTGGGCAGCATGGGCGAGGTGGGCGCGCAAGGCCCGCAGTTCCACGGCGAAGTCGGCGCGCGCGCCCGCGAGCGCGGCATTGAATATTTCTGGGCCGTGGGCGCTGAATGCGAACCCGCGGCAGCGGCCTACGGTGCTGGGGCGCGCTGCCTGCCTGACGCCGCCGCCGCGGTGGCGGCGCTGGCGCAAGCGCCGCAAGCCGCGTCGGTGCTGGTCAAGGGCTCGCGCTTCATGCGCATGGAGCAAATGGTTAATGCCTTGCAACCGGGAAGCCACCATGCTCTATAGCCTGGCGCAGTGGCTGCAAGCCAGTTACCCCGAGCAATTGGGCTTCCTGCGCGTCTTTCAATACATCACCTTCCGTGCGGTGATGGCGGCCATGACCTCGCTGCTCATCGGCCTGGCCTTCGGGCCCTGGGTCATCCGTTACCTGGGTGCCTTGAAGATCGGCCAGCCGGTGCGCGAATACGCCATGCAAAGCCACCTGGCCAAGACCGGCACGCCCACCATGGGCGGCGTGCTGGTGCTCATCGGCATGGGCGTGTCCACGCTGCTGTGGTTTGACTGGAGCAACCGCTTCGTCTGGATCGTCCTGATCGTCACCTTCGGCTTCGGCGCCATCGGCTGGGCCGACGACTGGCGCAAGGTGGTGCAGAAAAATCCTGAAGGCATGCCCTCGGGTGAGAAGTTTTTGTGGCAGTCGCTGATCGGCATCGTGGCCGCGCTGTACCTGGCGTTCAGCGTGTCGGAAACGTCCAACCTGCGCGTGGTGGAACTGTTCCTGCGCTGGGTGCAAAGCGGCTTCTCCAACGACCTGCCGCCCAAGGCTGACCTGATGGTGCCGTTCTTCAAGACCGTGAGCTACCCGCTGGGTGTGTTCGGCTTCATCACGCTCACCTACTTCGTCATCGTGGGTTGCAGCAATGCCGTGAACCTGACCGATGGCCTGGACGGCCTGGCCATCATGCCGGTGGTCATGGTGGGCACGGCGCTGGGCGTGTTCGCCTACGTGGTGGGCAACTCGGTGTACTCCAAGTACCTGCTGTTCCCCTACATCCCCGGCGCCGGTGAACTGCTCATCTTCTGCGCCGCCATGGCCGGCGCGGGCCTGGCCTTCCTGTGGTTCAACGCCCACCCGGCGCAGGTGTTCATGGGCGACGTGGGTGCGCTGGCCTTGGGCGGCGCGCTGGGCACGGTGGCCGTCATCACGCGCCAGGAAATCGTGCTCGGCATCATGGGCGGCGTCTTCGTGGCCGAAGCGCTGTCGGTGATGCTGCAAGTGAGCTGGTTCAAATGGACCAAGCGCAGAACGGGCAAGGGCCGGCGCATCTTCAAGATGGCGCCGCTGCACCATCACTTCGAAAAGTCCGGCTGGACGGAGACGCAGGTGGTGGTGCGTTTCTGGATCATCACCATGCTGCTGTGCCTGGTCGGCATGGCGAGCCTGAAACTGCGATGAAGCAGCTTCAGGACATGCAGGTGCTGGTGCTCGGCCTGGGCGAGTCGGGCCTGGCCATGGCGCTGTGGTGCGCGCGGCACGGCGCGCAGGTGCGGGTGTGGGATTCGCGCGCGGCGCCGCCCCATGCCGTTGCGCTGCACGAGGCGGCGCCGCAGGCGGCACTGTTCAGCGGTGCGCTGCAAGCCGCCGCGCTGGGCGACACGGCCCTGGTGCTCAAGAGCCCGGGCCTGGCCCCTCACGATGAACGCATTGCCCCGCTGCTGGCCGCGGCGCGCGAGCGCGGCGTGCCGGTGCAGGGCGAGCTTGATTTGTTCAACCGCGCGCTGGCGGACCTGAAAACCGAACGCGCCTATGCGCCGCAGGTGCTGGCCATCAGCGGCACCAACGGCAAGACCACCACCACCGCCATGACGGCGCTGCTGGTGCAGCGCGCCGGGCGCAGCGTGGCCCTGGCCGGCAACATCGGGCCGACCTTGCTGGCAACGCTGTGGCAGCAGCTGCAGGGTGAGTTGCCGCAGGTCTGGGTGCTGGAGCTGTCGAGCTTCCAGTTGCACGACGTGGCAGGCTTCGAGCCGAGCGCCGCCACGGTGCTCAACATCACCCAGGACCACCTCGACTGGCATGGCGACATGGCCGCCTACACGGCCGCCAAGGCGCGCATCTTCGGCGCCCAGGGTTTGATGATTCTTAACCGCGACGATGAGGCGACGCTGGCCCTGCGCCCGGCGCCGCAGGCCGTGGCCGGCGCCAAGCCCAGGCCGGGCAATGCGGTGAAGACGACGCAGCGCGCCGCCGTCAGCTTCGGCCTGGATGCACCCACGCAGGCCGGCGACTTTGGCCTGGTGGTTGAAAACGGCATGGCCTGGCTGGTGCGCGCGCAACTGGTGGATGAAACCCGCAAACGCGGCGCTGGCGATGCGCAAGAGTTGTTCCTGCAACACCTGATGCCGGCGGATGCCCTGCGTGTGCGCGGCCGCCACAACGCGGCCAACGCCCTGGCCGCGCTGGCCCTGGCCACGGCCATTGGCTGCCCGTTGGCGCCGATGCTGCATGGCCTGCGCGAATACCGCGGCGAGCCGCACCGGGTTGAATTCATCGGCAGCGTGGCCGGCATCGAAGCCTTTGACGACAGCAAGGGCACCAACGTGGGCGCCACGGTGGCCGCGCTCGATGGCCTGGGGCCAGACAAGGCGCCGGGCAAGTTGCTGCTCATCCTGGGTGGTGATGGCAAGGGCCAGGACTTCACGCCGCTGCTCGCGCCGCTGTTGCGCCACGCCCGCGCCATCGCCTTGATCGGCCGCGACGCCGGCCTGATCGAAGCCGTGATTGCCGCCGCTAACTTGCCCATGCAGCGGCACGATTCGTTGGATCAGGCCACCGCCTGGTGTTTCGACCAGGCGCAGCCGGGCGACGCCGTGCTGCTCAGCCCGGCCTGTGCCAGCCTGGACATGTTCCGCAACTACGGCCA
>JAYUPO010000414.1:0-3111 GCA_043760085.1 Burkholderiales bacterium | reverse complement strand
ACTTCGCTGATGAGCTTGCGGTGCCGCACCAGGCTGGGCATGAACCAGCTGAAGTCAAAGCGCGCCAGTTCACCGGCCAGGCTGGCCTGGCTGGCAATGAGGATGAGTTCGCCCGACCAGGCGTGGGCAAAGGTTTCAAGCGGTTCGATCAAGGGGCGGGCTTCGGCGCCTGGCGTGAAGCGCTGTAACAGCACCCGCTGGCTATCGGCCCGCGCGAGCACGGCCACGCTGCCGTCAATCATCAATGCCAGGGCGGGCAAGGGGGTTTGCGCCAGGCGTTGCGCACTCGTGCGCGAACGTTTGGCGCGCAAGCCCAGCAGCTTGGCGGCCAGCAGCAGGTCAGCCGGCGTACCCGCTTGTCCAGGCGACTTGCCGAGTTGGTGCGCCAGGTGCTCCGGCTCGGCCGCCACGTGGTGCAAACGGGCGATCAATGCCAGCGCGTGCAGACACGCGCTCAGGCTGGATGCCGGCGTTGCCTCACCCGGTTCACTTTCGCTTGCGCAAGCGTCGCCCACAGGCAAACACGCAGCCGCGCCTGATCCGACAGGATTCACACGTCCCCCTATGCTGCGTTGTTCCGGCCGCCTGAAGGCGACTCTTGAGACATTGGCGCGCAGGCTATGGGTGAGCACATGTCGCTCGGGTCGGGGTGATCCCTGAGGCGGTACAACTGTTACATGTAGAGGTGAGGCGAGATGCATCCAACCAAAGCAAGGCCCACATGGGCTGCTGATTGCTATGAAGCCATGATCAAGCTTTGCATGAGATCAATGAACCAGATGGCGGCGCTGTGCATGCTGTCGGCTATGCCAGCCAGCCGGGTGAAGTGGTGAACTATGTTGAGAACCACGACAACCAGACCCTGTTCGACGCCAATGTCTTCAAGCTGCCGCGCGCCACGACCAGCGCAGACCGCGCCCGGGTGCAGACTCTGGTCGCGGCTGTGGTGGCTTTCAGCCAGGGCTTTGCGTACTTTCATGCCGGGCAGGAACTGCTGCGCAGCAAGTCGATGGATCGCAACAGCTTCGATTCGGGTGACTGGCTCAACCGCATCGACTTTTCCGGCCAGACCAACCATTTCGGTGCCGGCTTGCCGCCGCAGGCCGACAACGGCAAGAGCTGGCCGTGGATGCGCCCGCTACTGGCCGATGCGGTGCGCCTGGCGCCAACGCCTGCCGACATTGCCTTCACGCGCGAGGCCTTTGCGGATTTGCTGCGCATTCGCGCCAGCACCCGCCTGCTGCGGCTGCGCAGCGCTGAAGAGATCGCACGCAGGCTAACGTTTCACAACACCGGTCCTGGGCAGAACCCGGTGTTGATCGCCGGCCACCTGAACGGCGCGGGCCTGCCGGGTGCGGGATTCAAGGAACTGCTCTACCTGATCAACGTCGACAAGCAGCCCCATGGCCTGGCGATACCCGCGCTGCAAGGCCGGCCCTTCAGGTTGCACCCGGTTCACGCCCAGGGTGCCGATGCGCACGCGCGTGAGGCGCGCTTTGACGCCGCGCGCGGCATGTTCCAGGTGCCGGTGCGAGCGGCCGTGGTGTTCGTGGTGGATTGAGGCCGGCGCTGGTGGCATTTTCGACGCCGTGCCGATCACTGAACTAGCATCGCCGGCCCATGGCCGCCCAGACGATTAACCATTCGCTGCACCGGCGCCGCACGCTGGCCCGACTCGGCACGCTGGCACTGAGCGGTTGGGGTGCCGGCTGTGTCCAGCCGCCCACGCGAGCGCCCGCCGCGCCCCAGGCCGACACCGCCGCCGGCTTTCGCCTGGCCGGTGAATGGGAGCCGGTGCAGGCCATGTGGCTGGGCTACGACCCGGGCCATGAAGCCATCACGGCCGCGCTGGCGCTGGCCTTGCAGCCGCATGTGCCGCTCAAGCTGCTGGCCCGCGACGCGGCACAGGTTCAGGCGGCGCGCACGCTGCTGGCCAAGGCGGGTGTGGATGTCACCGCGGTCGAGTTCATGGTCGATGAGCTGGCGATCTTTTTTCTGCGCGACGCGGCGGTGTTCACCGCCGGGCCCGCGGGCCGCCATGGCGTGGTCGACTTCAAGTGGAGCCAGTACGGCCTGGCCGCCTGGTGCGCGCGCCGCCATGGCACGGGCTCCAGTCAAGCCCTTGAGCGCAGCGCCGCCTGCGCCGCCGAGGTGGACCCGGCGCGCGACGAACAAGACCGGCGCATCGCGCGCCTGGCCCGCGCCGATGTGTACAGCAGCCCGCTGGCGCTGGAAGGCGGCGGCATCGAATGCAATGGCCGCGGCGTGGCGCTGGTGAGCGCGGTGCTGGCGCAGCAGCGCAACCCCGGGCGCAGCCTGGCCGAGATGGAGGCCGAGTTCCTGCAACTGCCCGGCATCAGCAAGCTCATCTGGCTGGGCGAGGGCCTGGCCTCGGACCCGCACCTGCGCGCCACCATCACCGGCCCTTACGTGGCCTGGGGCACGGGCGGGCACACCGATGAATTCGTGCGCTTTGCCGATGCCCGCACGGTGCTGCTGGCCTGGCCCGACGACGGCGACGCGGCCGGCCACCCGGTGGCACGCTTGAGCCGCCAGCGCATGGCACGCAATTTCGACATATTGGCGCAGGCGGGCGACGCCCAAGGCGCGCCGTTTCGCATCATCAAGGTGCCGCTGCCGCGCGCCATCGAACGGCGCGTCGTCCTGACGGCGGCGGCCGACGCCGGCTTTTCGGAGCAGTGGACGGCAGACTACTTTGCCCCCGGCGAGCAGCGCCGCGAAGGCCAGGCGCTGACGCAGGTGGCCAGCGCCAGCTACCTGAACTTCGTGCTGGCCAATGGCGTGGTGGTGCTGCCCGGCTATGAAGCGCACGGCACGCCGCGCAGCGTGGAAGCCCGGGTCGGGGCCTTGTTCGAACAGGCCTTCCCGGGCCGGGTGATTCGTTTCGTTAACACGCTGGGCCTGAACTGGGTGGGCGGTGGCGCGCATTGCGCCACGCTGTCGCAGCCGCGCGCCTGAGCCCTGAACTCCTGGCGCGGCGCTTCAGCCGCGGTGCGAGGTGATGTGCACAAATGGCGTCGGCGGTGCCGAGGCTCCTGGCGCTGCCGCCGTGCCCGCAGCCGCAGCCGCTGCCGCGTGCTCCAGCGGCCG
>JAYUPO010000413.1:0-8012 GCA_043760085.1 Burkholderiales bacterium | reverse complement strand
AGTATCAGTACTTTCGGGTTGCTCACCAACGCCCTGGCGATCGCCAGTTGTTGTTGCTGGCCGCCGGACAGGTTGCCGCCCTTGCGTCCGGTCATCTCTTCCTAGAATGACGCTGCCGGCGTGGCCGGCCCAACAAGAGGTTCATCGATGAAAACAAGTACCGCCACGCTGTGCGGCGCTTTGGCCCTGGTGACCCTGGCCAGCCCGCTGCCCGCGTTGGCGGCGGATACCGCCTTTGCTGGCCCCACGCTGGGCAGCATCCCGGTGGAGTTTTTCATGTTTGCCGTGGTGCTGGCGGGGGTGGCCTTGTTCCACCACGCCACCTTGCCCATCGCACTGGGCGGGGCGATCGTGATCGCGCTGTACAAGATCACGCTGTCGCCGTTCAAGACCGGCGCGGGCGTGGCGGGCTTGATGGGCCACCTGGGGCATGAATGGGTGGTGCTGAGCAACCTGCTGCTGCTGCTGCTGGGCTTTGCGCTGCTGGCCAAGCACTTCGAAGAGAGCCAGGTGCCGGCCGTGCTGCCGCGCTATCTGCCCGACGACTGGAAGGGCTGCTTCGTGCTGCTGGTGCTGGTGTTCGTGTTGTCAGCGTTCCTCGACAACATCGCCGCAGCGATGATCGGCGGGGCCATCGCCCACACCGTGTTCCGGGCCAAGGTGCACATCGGCTACCTGGCGGCCATCGTGGCCGCCTCCAACGCCGGCGGCGCCGGCAGCGTGGTGGGCGACACCACCACCACCATGATGTGGATCGCCGGAGTCAACCCGCTCGAAGTGCTCGAGGCCTACATCGGTGCGGTGGTGGCCTTGCTCATTTTCGGCGTGCCGGCGGCGTTGAAACAGCAGGCGTATTCGCCGATCCAGCGCGATGAAACGGCCGGTGCGCGCATCGACTGGGCCCGGGTGGGCGTCGTGGCTTTCATCCTGATTGCTGCGGTGGCGGTCAACGTGGTGGTCAACACCCGCTTCACGGCGCAGGCCGACAGCCTGCCCTTCCTGGGCCTGGCGGTCTGGGCCGCCGTGTTGCTGGGTGTGGCCGTGCGCAAGCCCGATTGGAGCTTGCTGCCCGGTGCCTTCAAGGGCTCGGTGTTCCTGTTGTCGCTGGTGTTATGCGCCTCGATGATGCCGGTGGAGCATCTGCCGGCTGCCTCCTGGCCCACAGCGTTGGGCCTGGGGTTTTTATCGGCGGTGTTCGACAACATCCCGCTCACCGCGCTGGCGCTCAAGCAAGGCGGTTATGACTGGGGCTTCCTGGCCTATGCGGTGGGCTTCGGTGGCTCGATGATCTGGTTCGGTTCGTCTGCCGGTGTGGCCCTGGCCAACATGTACCCCGAGGCGCGTTCGGTCGGGCAGTGGTTGCGCCACGGCTGGTTCATTGCCGTGGCCTACGTGGTGGGCTTTTTCGTGATGCTGGCCGTGATCGGCTTTCACCCTGGCACCGCGCTCAAAGGCAGCGCCGCGCCGGCGGTGCAGGTGCAACCCAAATGAACAGCGTGCTGACGCCCAACCCAACCAAGCCCGCGGTGCTGGTGGCACGCGGCGTGTTCCCTGAAGTGCTGGCCACGCTGCGCGAACACTTCGAAGTCGCGGCCAATGCGCAGGATGATGTCTGGGAGCAGCCCGAGTTGATTCGCCGCCTGCAGGGCAAGGCCGGTGTGTTCGTCACCAGCGGCGAACGCATCGACGATGCCTTGCTGCAAGCCTGCCCACAATTGCGCGCGGTGTGTTCCATGGCCGTGGGCTACAACAACATCGACCTGCCGGCCTGCACCGCGCGCGGCGTGCTGGTGAGCAACGCCCCCGACGTGCTGACCGAAACGACCGCCGACTTTGGCTTCGCGCTGATGATGGCCACGGCGCGGCGCATGGCCGAGAGCGAACGATTCCTGCGTGCCGGCAAGTGGACGAAATGGAGCCACGACCTGTTTGCCGGCGCCGACGTGCATGGCGCCACGCTGGGCGTGCTGGGCATGGGGCGCATTGGCCAAGCCATTGCCCGGCGCGGCGCGCTGGGCTTTGGCATGAACGTGATTTATCACAACCGCTCGCGCCTGCCAGCCGAGGTGGAAGCGCCGCTGAGCGCCCGCCTGGTCAGCTTCAATGAGCTGTTAGAGCAGGCCGATCACCTGGTGCTGGTGTTGCCGTACACCCCCGCCGCGCAGCACCTCATCGGCGCGGCGGCGCTGGCACGCATGAAGCCCACGGCGACGCTGACCAACATCGCGCGCGGCGGCATCGTTGACGACGCAGCGCTGGCCGCGGCGCTGCGCGCCGGCACGATTGCCGCGGCCGGGCTTGATGTGTTCGAAGGCGAGCCGGCCGTGCTGCCGGCTTTGTTGGCGTTGCCCAACGTGGTGCTGACCCCGCACATTGCCAGCGCCAGCCTGCCCACGCGGCGGGCGAGGGCGAATCTGGCGGCGGCCAATCTGATTGCGGCACTGGGTTGCGGCGCCCACGCCGGGCGCCCGCCGACGGCGCTGAACCCGCAGGTCATCACGCGCTGAGCTTGCCGGCCGCGTAAGGGCCGTGTTGGCGCCGCTTCTCGCGGCCATGGCGGCTGGGCATCAAGCCAAGAATGGCCCGATGAAGATAACGTTGCTGGCAAGCATGGCGACCCTGGCGATGTGCGCCTGCGCCCAGGTGAATGTGCGCAGCCTGGGCACCGCCGCCGGCCAGCCGCCGGCCTATGAGCTGCGCAGCCGCACCCTGGCGCAACTCAAGATCGAGGCCACGCACCTGTGCCCCGCGGGCCACCAGGTGCTGCGCCAATGGCACAGCACGCAGCGCGCTGAGCTGGAAGACAACCCGCTGCTCAAACGTGTGGCGCAAGCGCAAGACTTCGTCGGCGCCGGCGACGCCGTGCAGGCCCAGGCCACGATTCAGTGCAAGCCATGAGGTGCCTGCGCAACAGGCGGCTGAGACAATGGCCGCATGACGCAGTGGGCAATGTTGGCGGGCTGGGCGCCCTGGGTTCCGGGGATCGTGTTCGCAGTGGTGCTGATGTTGCTGCTGGCGGTGGCCTTGCTTTTGTGGCTGGCCCTGCGCCGGCCCGATCAGCGCGGCTTTGAGGCGCTGCAGCTCAAGGCCACCGAACAGTCTGCCCACATCGAGCGTGAAGTTCGCCGCGAGGTGCTTGAAAGCGCCCGCGGCACGCGCCAGGAACTGGCCGGTAGCCTGAGCCTGTTCCAGCAAAGCCTGCTCAATCAGGCCGGTGACGTGGCGCGCACCCAGAACGAACAGATCGACAGCTTTCGCACCCAGCTTGGCGCCCTGCAAGGGCAGATGAACCAGAGCCTGCTGCGCCTGGGCGAGAACCTGGCCGAGCAACTGCGCGCGCTGACCGAAGCCAACGAACGCCGCCTGGCAGACGTGCGCCTGGCAGTGGAACAGCGCCTGGTGGCCCTGCAGGAAGGCAACGAGCGCAAGCTCGAACAGATGCGCGCCACGGTGGACGAGAAGCTGCATGCCACGCTCGAGCAGCGCCTGGGTGAAAGCTTCAAGCAGGTGGCCGAACGGCTGGAGCAGGTGCACCGCGGCCTGGGCGACATGCAGAACCTGGCGCGCGACGTGGGCTCGCTCAACCGGGTGCTCACCAACGTCAAGTCACGTGGAACGTTTGGCGAGGTGCAGTTGCAGGGCCTGCTTGAACAGGTGTTCACCACCACCCAGTACGAACGCAACGTGGAAACCGTTCCCGGCAGCGGCGCGCGCGTGGAATTCGCCATTCGCCTGCCCGGCCGCAACGAAGCTGACGGCGGCCTGTGGCTGCCCATCGACGCCAAGTTTCCGCGTGAAGACTACGAGCGCCTGTTGCAAGCACAAGATCTGGCCGATGCGCCGGCTGCCGAGGCTGCCGCCAAGGCGATTGAAACGCGGCTGCGCCTGGAGGCCAGGACCATCAAAGAGAAATACCTGGCCGCACCGCACACCACCGACTTCGCCATCCTGTTCGTGCCCACCGAAGGCTTGTATGCCGAGGCCTTGCGCCGCCCTGGCCTGGTGGAGGCGATGCAGCGCGAGCACCGCGTGATGCTGGCCGGCCCCACCACCTTGCTGGCCATGCTGTCGAGCCTGCAAATGGGTTTTCGCACCCTGGCGCTGGAAAAGCGCAGCGCCGAAGTGTGGGAGGTGCTGGGCGCGGTGAAGACCGAGTTCACGCAGTTCGGCGCCATCCTGGCCAAGACACGCAAGAAGCTCGACGAAGCCAGCAACTCCATCAGCCTGGCCGAGCGGCGCACGCGGGTGATGGGGCGCGAGCTTAAGAACGTGGAAACGCTGCCCGCGCAGCGCTCGCGCGAGCTGCTGCCGGGGCTGGGCGACGAACTGCCTGACGCTGTGGACGAAAGCGTCGATGACGGTTGAAGCGAATGCCAAGCCGGGTTTCAGCCGCGTCCTGCTGGCCTTGATCGCCAGCCAGGTCGGTGTGCACGCCGCCATGGCCGGCGTGCGCATGGCCGCGCCGTTGCAGGCCTTGCGCGACGGCCAAAGCGCGCTCAGCGTGGGCATGATGCTGGCCCTGTACGCCGCCGCGCCGGTGCTGATTGCCTTGCCGGCGGGGCGGCTGGCGGATCGGCTGGGCTACCACCGCCCGGCGCAACTGGCCATCATCGCGGCCGTGCTCGGGGCCTTGCTGGCGGCGCTGAGCACGCTGGCGCCGCAGCCCTGGCGCTTTGGTTTGCTGGGGTTGTCGGCGCTGCTGCTGGGCTCGGGCGCCAACGTCATCCAGATCGCCACCCAGCACACCGCGGGCACCTCGGCACGAGACGCCACAGAGCGCGTGCGCGTGTTCAGTTGGCTGGGCGTGGCGCCGGCGTTGTCGAACGTGGTCGGGCCGGTGATGGCCGGCTTTGTGATCGACGGCTTCGGCTTCGGCTGGGCCTATGTGGCGCTGGCGCTGTTGCCGCTGGTGAGTTGGTGGGCGGCGCGCCAGGTGCCGCGCCGCGTGCCCCGCGCGCCACCGAGCGAGCCTGGCGAATCAGGAAGAGGCCAGACTGCATGGGACTTGTTCAACGCCCCTGGCATGCGCCGGCTGATGAGCGTGAACTGGTTGCTGTCGTCAGCCTGGGACGTGCACACCTTTGCCGTGCCGATCCTGGGGCATGAATACGGCTTCAGTGCCAGCAGCATCGGCCTGGTGCTGGGCAGCTTCACGCTGGCGGTGAGCGGCGTGCGCCTGGTGGTGCCGCTGCTGGCGCACCGCATCGAGCGCAGCGCCGTGCTCGGCGGGGCCATGCTGGCCACCGGCCTGGTGATGCTGGCCTATCCCTTTGCCACCACGCCCTGGCGCATGGTGGGCTGCGCGCTGGCCATGGGCCTGGCGATGGGCGCGGTGCAGCCAATGATCATGTCCACCTTGCACGACCTGGCGCCGCCGCACCGCCATGGCCAGGCGATTGCGCTGCGTTCGATGGTGATGAACGGCTCCAGCACCTTGATGCCGCTGCTCTTCGGCGTAGCCGGTGCGGCCGTGGGGGCGGCCGCGCTGTTCTGGTTCTTCGGCACGGCGCTGGGCGCCGGCTCCTGGCTGACCCGCAAGATGAAGCTCGCCGAGGCCTAAAACCGTAACCCAGGCGGCTGCGCCACCGGCGCATCGGGCGCGCGTGGCGCCGGCGCTGCGGCCACCGGTGCCGGTGCGGGCGCCGGTTTGGGCTCGACGCGCGCCACCAGCGGCACGGCGGCCGGCGGCTGCCAGCCCGTGGGCAGGCGTGACTCGCGCGGGTAGCCGGCGGCGTCGATGTAGCTGGCCCAATCCGTGGGTGCAAAACCGCGCAGCGCCTGGCTGCCGATGGTCAACGACGGCACGGTGCGCGCGCCGACCAGGCGTTGCAGCGCAGCGCCATCTTCATCGCTGCTGATGCGCTTTTCGCTGTACGGCACGCCGCGCTGCACGAGCCATTCGCGGGCCGCTTCACACGGCGTGCAATCAGCCGTGCTGTACAGCGTGACCGGGTAACGCAGTGCGATCTGGCGCAGTTCAAGCGGCAAGGGTGCCGAGGTGCTGGCCGCGCGCGCGTCACCCGTTTTCAAGGCGCTGACCTTGGCTTTGGCGCTGTCCGCCACGGGCGGCCGGTCGGTGTAGGTGACGCGGCCATCGGTGCCCACCACCTTGTACTGCGCCGTGGCGGCGCTGCACACGCACAGCAGTGCAGTGGCGGCCAGGCGCAGGCCAGACTGCGAGGTGAACAGGGCAAGGTGATTCATGTGTCAACAGACCCTAACGGGCCGCCGCACAGGACGGCCTGAGCTTGGAATCTACCCCAAGCCGGCGCGCGCCATCAAGCCAGGCCGATGCTGGCCAACAAGGCATCGATACTTGGTTCACGGCCTTTGAAGGCCACGAAGCTGGCCATGGCACTGCGGCTGCCGCCGGTTTCCAGAATGGCCTGGCGAAAGCGCCGTCCCGTGGGCGCGTCCAGCGTGCCGGCTTCGGTGAAGGCGGCAAAGGCATCGGCCGACAGCACTTCGGCCCAGGCGTAGCTGTAGTAGCCCGCGGCGTAGCCACCGTCGAAGATGTGCGAAAAGCTGTGCAGGAAGCGGTTGAACGGTGCCACGGGCGCCACGGCGATGCGCTGGCGCACTGCCGCGTCGATGGCCGCGATGTCTTGCGTGGCAGCGCGCGCGCTGTGCAGGGCCAGGTCGACTAGGGCGCGTTCAGCATGGCGCAGCAGCATCAAGGCACTGTGGAAGTTCTTTGCGGCCAGCATCTTGTCGAACAGCTCACGCGGCAGCGGCGCGCCGCTGTCCACATGCGCGGTCAGGCGCTGCAACACGGTCCACACCCAGCAGAAGTTTTCCATGAACTGGCTGGGCAGTTCGACCGCGTCCCACTCCACGCCGGCAATGCCCGACACCGCCAGCTCATCCACTTGCGTGAGCAGGTGCTGCAGGCCGTGGCCGAATTCATGGAACAGGGTGACCACGTCGTCATGGCTGAGCAGCGCCGCCCGCCCGCCCAGGCCCTGCGCAAAGTTGCACACCAGGTGCGCCACGGGCAACTGCAAGCCGCCGCCGGCCGGGCGCTGCCAACGCTGTTGCGCATCGTCCATCCAAGCGCCCGAACGCTTGCCGGCGCGGGCATGCAGGTCGAGGTAGACATGGCCCAGCAGGCTGCCGGCGCGGCGCACGGCGTGGCGGCTCACGTCGGCGTGCCAGGCCGGCGTGGGGTCGGCCACGATCTGCACATCGAACAGCGTTTCGATCAGCTCGAACAAGCCGGCCAGCACACGCGGCAGCGTGAAGTACAGCTTGACCTCTTCGCTGTTGAAGGCGTAGCGCGCCTGCTTGAGTTGCTCGGCGGCGCAAGGCAGGTCCCAGGCCTGCACGTCGGGCAGTTTCAATTCGGCGGCCGCAAAGGCGCGCAGCTCGGCCAGTTCGGCCTGGGCGCGCGGGCGTGCGCGTTGTGCCAGGTCTTCCAGGAAGGTGATGGCCTTGGCCGGCGTGCCGGCCATCTTGGGTGCGAGCGACAACGCCGCGTAGTCGCTGTAGCCCAGTAGTTGCGCCTGCTCGTGGCGCAGCGCCAGCATCTCGGCCATCAGGGCCGAGTTGTCCCATTGCGCCGGGCCGAGTTCGCTGGCGCGGGTGGTGTAGGCGCGGTGCATGCGCTCGCGCAGGGCACGGTTGCGCGCCGTGCGCATCAGCGGCAGGTAGCAAGGCTCGTGCAGGTTGAGCATGTAACCAGCCTGGCCGGCGGCCTGTGCGCGTTGCGCCGCGGCCTGCTTCACATCATCGGCCACGCCGTCGAGTTCGGCCTCGCTGACGTTGGCGCTGAAGGCATCCGTCGCATCGAGCACATGCTCCGAGAACGCCTGGCCGAGCTCGGCACAGCGCTCCTGGATTTGCGCAAAGCGCTCGCGCGCCGCGCCTTCAAGTTGCGCGCCGCCGAGCACGAAGTCGCGCAGGGCGTTGGCCAGTGCCTGGCGCCGCGCCGGCGGCAGCGCCCCGGGCGTAATGCGGCGGAATTTAGCGAACAAGCGCGCGTCAGCGCCGGCGCGGGTGAAGAAGTCGGTCAC
>JAYUPO010000412.1:0-8039 GCA_043760085.1 Burkholderiales bacterium | reverse complement strand
TCGACCCGGGCACCCCCTGGTCGAACACGCGGCGCAGCGCGTCGTCCCACAGTGTGCACAGCGCGGTGGGCATGCCGATCTGCGCATTCGTGCGGCCGACGAAGTCCTGGCGCGACAAGCCCGTGATCGCTTCAACCGCCTTGTTGACGAAGACATGGCGCAACTGGCGATCGAAACGGCTGAGCACTTCGGGCGTGTTGTCGGCCAGCGTTTGCAGCTCGGTTTCGCGCCGGCGCAGCGCGTGCTCGGCGCGAACCTGTTCGGTGCGATCCATGCCGTGCACCAGGATGCCCGACACCTGGCCATCGAGCTCGCGCAGCGGCACATAGGCCAGATCGATGAAGATCTCGTCGAGCACATCGCCAGGCCTGCGTGCCAACATCACGCGCATGCCACTGGCCTGGAACGGCTCGCCACTGCGGTACACCTGATCCAGCAGGGCCGGGAAAGGCTGGTCGGCGATTTCGGGCAAGGCGTCGACAACGGCCTTGCCGAGGATCTCCGGCCCGCGGCCAATCAACTCGTGATAAGGCTTGTTGGCCAGCTCGAAAACATGCCGCGGGCCGCGCAGCACGGCGGTGAACGACGGCATCAAGCTGATGAGCTGGCTCATGCGCGCCTGGCTCTGGTGCATCGCGGCCACGGCAGTGCGGATCGCGGTGATGTCTTGAACGAGCCCGATCAGCCGTGGCGCGCCGGCCTGGGTTTGCAGTTCGGCGATCGACAGCAACCAGTGCTGTGAGCCGTCGGGCCAGATCGCGCGGTACTCGACGCGGAAAGGTTGGCCATGCTCGATGGCGCTGCAAAGGGCCGCGTCGACCCGGGCCCGGTCTTGCACATGAACGCAGGCCAACGCTGCATCATGGCCAAGCGCCGTGCCGGGCTCCAGGCCATGCAAGGCCAGCGCGCCGTCCGAGGCCGCAAACGCCTTGGCACCCGGCTCAAGCGCCCAGATACCGGCGCGCGCCGCGTCCAGCGCATGGGCGAAGCGCTGTTCACTTTCCAGCAGCGCGGCAGCGGCGGCGCCGGCGGCCGCCGCCTCGGCCCGGGCGATGGCTTCGCCGCCACGGGCGCGCCGCGCCAGCAGGGCCAACCCGGCGGCCACGAGCATGAACACAACACCCTGGATCAACGCGGCAGGGGTGAGAAAAACGTCGATCTGCCCGCGCGGCCCGATGAACAACAAGTCGCTAGCCACCAGCGCGAAGGCCGCCGCGGCGACGAACGGCGCGGTGCGCAGGAAGAACGCGGCCGGCACCAGCGCCAGCCAGGACAGCAGGAACGGGCTGGTGGCGCCGAGCTGCTCGTCGAGCAGCCAACGCATGAGCAAGGTCAGCGCGACGGCAGCCAGGCCAATGGCGTATTCGACTTTGCTGGGCAACACCGGCGGCCACCAGGCGCGCCCGGGGTTGGCCGTGGCCGCGGCCACAGCTTCGTGCCGGCGCAGCGCCGCCAGCGCATCGGCCTGGGCGCGGTGGGCCCGCTCCCGGGCCAGCGTTTGCTGCAGGGTTTGCGCATGCGCGCGCAGCGCCGACTCGGCCTTGGCGCGCTGTGTCTCCGACCAGGTGCGCTGCGCCGTGATCGCCACCAGCGCCACGTCATGCGCGGTCCAGGCGCGCGGCTGGCTCTGATGCACCACCAGCATGGCGACCAGGTGCTCCTGAGCAAATGTGGCGTTGCCACTTTGCGCAGCCCCCGCGGGGGGCGGACGACGTATGTCGTCGGGCTGGGGGCCAACCTGCTTGCGCAGCGGCACGATGACCTGGGCGGCCACCTGTGCCGCGGCATAGCGCGCCTGCTCGGCCGCGGTGTAGTGCGCGGCGCGGGCCAGGTTGGCATCCACCACATCGCGCCCGGCCGTCAGTTCCAGGCGCAGCCCTGGCCCATAGCGGTCAAGCCGGAAGCGCCCGGCGATGTGTGGCACCCCGTCGGCGTAGGCTTGGTCGACGATGAACTCGTCGCCCTGGCCGAACTCGACATAAAACACCCGGCTGGCGTGGAGCTGGCGCCCGAGCACGGCGGCGGCCTGAGCTTGAACGGCCGCAGGCTCGGCCAGCGAATGCGTGGCCGCGTCGAGCGCCAGACGAAAGGTGTCCAGTGCCGCGCCATGGCGCTGCGCAGCTTCGCTGGCGCGCAAGCTGTGCAGCAATGCCCAGCGGTCGACCGCCGCGTCGACGGCGCGGCGCAATGCCGCGGTGTCAAGCCATTCGGCATCGATGCAGTCCTGGGCGCCGGCGCGGCGCAACTCGTCGCGGCGCGCGGCGGCGCCCGGCGCGGTGCACAACACCAGCACCGGGCAGACTGTCAGCCCACTGTTGCCGCCCACGGCAACCAGTACCTGGGCAGGGGTCATGTCGGGCAGGTCGTCAACGAGCAGCGCGCACGCCACGGCACCAGGGTTGGTGCCGTGGCGGGCCGCTTGCACCGCCGCCACGCCGGCTTGCCCGGTGGTCGCGGCGAAGCTTGCCACGCCGGTGGCGTCAAGGGTGCGCAGCGCGGCGTCGACGCTGGCTGCACCACCGATCACCAGAACCCGGGCGCCTGGCCCCCACGCTTGCGTCACCTTGCCCCCTCAGACGACTGGTTGCGAGCGGCCTTCCGTCTGCCAACGGTTGGCTTGCCGACACGGCAATCGACTGCTGCGCGGCGGCCGCCGAGATCAATGCCGTGGCTTCAGCACATTGATCGGCGGCAGCAGTGTAACCAGGCGCCTGGGCGTGGCGCGTGCGCGGCGGTTAACCGTGCTGGTGAGGTGGTGAGGTGGTGGGTTGGCCGCCGGCCAGCCCACCCGCGCCCTACCGCCCGCGGCCGTGGCCGCGGCGGTCGTCGTTGCGGTCGCGTGAGTGCGGAATGCCGTCGCCGTCACGATCCCAACGCGGGTTGTAGACGGGGTCGTGGCGGTTCGGGATGCCGTCGCCATCACGATCCCAGCGCGGGTAGTAGACCGGGTAGTAGACCGGGTGGCGGTTCGGAATGCCGTCGCCGTCACGGCTCCAGCGGCGGGGCTGGTCGTAGTGGTGCCCGGGGTAAACCACAACGGGTTGGCGGTACACAGGGTAGGGTTGCACATAGTGCGGCGGCGCCTGAACCACGACCGGCAAGCCATGCAGCGGCACGCCGATGCTCACCGACCATTGCACATCGCCGCGCGCCTGGGCCAGGCCTGCGGCGGTGGCGCCGGCCAGTGCCAGTGCCAGGACAACGAGTTTCTTGCTGTTCATAGTGATGAACTCCTTTGTGGCAGAAGACGGCGGCGAGGGTTGCGCTGCCGTATCGAGCCAACGCTGCGCAGCGCCACATCGTTCACCCCCGGCATGTCAAGCGCAGGTAAAGGAACCTTGCCCCGGCTCGCAGCCGTGGGCGGCCGCTGCCCCGGCCGGCCAGCGCTGTAGGCCGGTTCTGACTCCGCCAAGCGATGTCAGCCCATGGTGCGCGGGCGATGGCGAACCAACAATGGCCAGCCCTGTAGCCACGAAATGAAGATCATGACCGAGCAACAAACAGCCCACATTGAACCGTCCAGGCATTCGACCGACGAGGTCGATGAAAAACTGCGCCAGGTCGAAGGCAACGTCGACGTCAGCATCGGCGCCGGCTCGCCGGCCATCAAGCCCAACACCGAACTCGACGAAGACGGCAAGCCGATCAACGACATTCACAACCCGCAAGTCTGACCCTCAGCGCCGGCCGGGCACCGCGTTGGGCGTGGGCTCGGCTTGGTCGCGCATCGAGCCGAAGGTGCGCGCATAGACCCAGGTGAATTCGGCACCGAGCAAGAACACCTGCGCCGAGTAGTAGACCCAGACCAGCACGATCACGATCGAGCCCGCGGCGCCGAAGCTGGACGCCACCGCGCTTTTGCCGATGTACAGGCCGATCAGGAACTTGCCCACGGTGAACAACGCCGCGGTCACCAAAGCGCCAAGCCAGACGTCGCGCCAGTGAATCTTCACGCGCGGCATGAGCTTGTAGATGACGGCAAAGATCACGGTCGTCAGGCCAAAGCCGGCCAGCGCGTTGACGGCTTGCAACGTCGCCTCCCACTGGCCAAAGGCACCGCCCCACCACTTGCCCAGCGCGGCCATCACCGCGCCGAGTACCAGCGAAACCATGAGCAGAAAGGCCAGCGCGAAGATCAGGCCGAACGACAGCACGCGCGCGCGCAGCAAACCCCACAGTCCAGCGGTCTCGCGCCGCGCCGGTGCACGCCAGATGCGATCGAGCGCGTCTTGCAGTTCGCCGAACACGCTGGTCGCGCCAATCAACACCAGCACCAGCCCGATGAGTGTTGCGGCCACACCCTGCGCCGGCTCGCTCACGCTGGTGAGCAGCCCTTCGATCGCCTTGGCGGCGTCGTCACCCATCAAGCCGCGCAACTGGCCGAAGATTTCGCCGCGCGCCGCCTCGGCGCCGAACACCAGGCCGGCGATAGAGATCACGATCAGCAACAGCGGCGCCAGCGAAAACACCGTGTAGTAAGACAGCGCCGCGCCCATGCTCGCCGCGTAGTCGTCCACCCAGGCCACGCCGGCGCGCTTGACCAGCGCCCACCAGGTGCCGGGCGGCGGCCTGGCGGGCGTTGCCGTCATGGCCACTGGCACGTGTGCATCAGGCGGCCACCATGCCTACGGTCGTTTCGGCCATCAGGTCGGCCTTGCGCGCTTGCAGCGCCGCGCCGATGGCCTTCAAGTCCATCGCCGTGTCACGGCACTTGGGGAACATCTCGTCCTGCTCTTCCTTGGCGTGATGGCTGATGTATTCGCCCAGCACTTCCACCTTGGCGTCGTACAGCGCATCACTGGGTGCCATGGCGCGAATCTGGTCGATCAGATCCTTGCAGGTGCCGTGCTCGACTTCGGCTTCGTCCAGCAACGCGGCATCAACCTTGGCTTCGCGCGCGGCCGGGTAGAAGATTTCTTCCTCGATCGTGGCGTGCACGGTCAGCAGCAGGCAAATCTGTTCGGCCAGTGCCTGGCGGGCGTCGCCAGCGGCGTGTTTTTGCGCCAGCTTGGTGTACTTCTGGAACAGCGCGTGCACCTCGCTGTGGTCTTCGGTCAGCAGCTTGATGGCGTTCGGGCTGGCCGCCTTCGCGGGCGTGGATTTTTGGCTGGGTGCGGTCTTGTTGGGCATGGTGGGGTCCGGTGGTGTGCGATGGTGTGCGGTGGTGGTGCGTCCGGTTCAGGGGGTGAGTGGAAGGGGTTTGAGTGCGCTTTGCCTGACCGTGCAATGAGGCCGCGAGCTTACGCACGGGTGCGTGCCGTGGCCATGCGAAATCGGCGCACGCGCCGGCTCAAAATCCGCTGACCGCATGTCAGACTGCGCCTACGCAAGAAGGTGTTTGGCCGGCGGTGCCAGCCGGGTCTGACGTGCTGACACGCGCGCACCATCAGCCATGCGCAGTGGCTGGCCCGGCCGTGGCTTGAGAGGGCCGGTGAATTCTTCGCGTCGCTGATCAGCGCGCAGCTTTGAGCGCCGCTGGCTTTCGCCCAGCCTGTCAATCAGCCTTGGCACCCGAGGCGCGCACGATCGGGCCCCAGCGCGCGGCTTCGGTCTTGTTCATCTCGGTCATCTGCTCGGGCGTGCCGGCAATGATGCTGTAGCCCAGTTCGGTCATGCGCTTGACGAATTCCGCCGACTTGCTGCCCTTCACCACGGCCTCGTTCAGGCGCGTGATCTCGGCCTTGGGCGTGCCCACAGGCACCGTCAGCCCGAACCACACGCCCGACTCATAACCCGGCACGCCGGCTTCGGCCACGGTGGGCACGTCGGGCAGCAGCGGGTCGCGCCGCGCGCCGGTGACGGCCAGTGCGCGCAGCTTGCCGGCCTTGATGTGCTGCAAGGCTGAAGGGATGTTGTCGAACATCATCATCACCTGGCCGCCCAGCAGGTCGGTCACCGCGGGGGCGCTGCCTTTGTAGGGGATGTGCAGGATGTCGACCTTGGCCAGGTGCTTGAACATCTCTGCCGACATGTGCACGCTGGTGCCGCTGCCCGAAGAAGCGTAGGTCATCTTGCCCGGCTCGGCCCGCGCGGCGGCAATGATCTCGGCCACCGAATTGGCCTTCACCGAAGGGTGCACCACCAGCACGTTGGACAGCGAGACCAGCGCGCCCACGGGCTCCAGGTCCTTGATCGGGTCGAACGGCATCTTGGTGTACAGCACCGGGTTGATGGCGTTGATGCCGCTGGTGGTCATGAACAGCGTCAGGCCGTCGGGTGCCGAGCGCGCGGCTTCTGCGCCGCCGATGTTGCCGCCGGCGCCGGGGCGGTTTTCCACCGCCACGGTTTGGCCCAGGATCTTCGACAACTCGGTGGCGATGGCGCGCGATGCGATGTCCACCGCGCCGGCCGGCGGGAACGGGCAGATCAGGCGGATCGGCTTGGCCGTGTTCGGTTGTGCCTGGGCCAGCGGCATGGCGGCCAGCGCGGCCAGGGCCAGGGTGCGCAGGAGGGGTCGAAACATGAGCGGCTCCGGAAGTGCTGCGGTGGCAGGGTGCGATTCAGTGTAGCGGGGTAGAACTCAAAGCTGCGCGGCATGGCGCTGGGCGGCGGCAGGTACAACGCGATCGTTGTGGACGACAGCCGCATGTCCACGGCGACAGGCGACAGGCGACAATTTAGACAGCCGCCGCCGAAAAATAGCCCATCGAACAAGCAGTGCCCTCCGCAAGCCTCACCCTCCACCAGCGACAGTACTGGGCTTGGCTTCTGCAGCGCAAGGCGGCCAGCGGCACCGTCGAGTCACTGGCTTCAACGCTGGTTGACGCACAGGTTGACCTCAATCCGCACCAGGTTGAAGCCGCGCTGTTTGCGTGCCAGAACCCGCTGTCAAAAGGCGTGATCCTGGCCGACGAGGTGGGCCTGGGCAAGACCATCGAAGCGGGCTTGGTGATCTCGCAGCGCTGGGCCGAGCGCCGGCGGCGCATCCTGATCATCGTGCCGGCCAACCTGCGCAAGCAGTGGCACCAGGAGTTGCTCGACAAGTTCGGGCTCGAGCCCCTGATCCTGGAATCGAAGAACGTCAACGCGGCCAGGAAGCAGGGCAGCGCCAACCCGTTCGAAGCCACCGCACCGGTCATCTGCTCCTACCCCTTCGCGCGCGCCAAAGCTGAGGACATCAAGCGCATCGCGTGGGACCTCGTCGTGCTCGACGAAGCGCATCGCGTGCGCAATGTCTACAAGCCCAGCAACGTGATCGGGCGCACGCTGCGCGACGCCCTGGCGGGTGTGCACAGCAAGGTTTTGCTCACCGCGACCCCGCTGCAAAACAGCTTGCTCGAACTCTACGGGCTGGTGAGCTTCATCGACGAACGCGTGTTCGGCAACCTTGACAGCTTTCGCGCCCAGTTCGGCCAGATGGGCAAGGCGCAGAACTTCGAAGCGCTGCGCTCGCGCCTGGCGCCGATGTGCAAACGCACCTTGCGGCGAGACGTTCAGCAGTTCGTCTCGTACACGCAGCGCCGGGCCATCGTGCAGGAGTTCACCCCGAGCGACGACGAACGACAGCTCGCGACCTTGGTCGCCGACTACCTGCGGCGGCCCGCCCTTCAAGCCCTGCCCAACAGCCAGCGCAGCCTGATCTCGATGGTGCTGTGGAAGCTGCTGGCCTCAAGCACCCACGCCATTGCCGGCGCGATGGAAACTATGGCCAACCGCTTGCAGAAGCTGCTGGTGCCCACGGCCGAGGCCGTTGACCTCGTCGACGCGCTCGACCAGGACTTCGAAGCGCTCGACGAGACCGCCGATGAGTGGTCAGAAGAGCCGGAAGCGCCGCAAGACGAAGCTGAGGCCGCAAAGACCCAACAAGCCGTAGCCGCCGAGCTGACCGAGCTGCGCGGCTTCGTCGAACTGGCTCGGCGCATCCGTGACAACGCCAAGGGCCAGGCATTGCTTCAGGGCATCGATCGGGCCTTCGCAGAGCTGGACCGCTTGCAGGCGCCGCGCAAGGCCATCATCTTCACCGAGTCGCGACACACACAAACCTACCTGCTGTCCCTGTTGGAACGCACGCCCTACGGCGACGGCATCGTGCTCTTCAA
>JAYUPO010000411.1:0-8065 GCA_043760085.1 Burkholderiales bacterium | reverse complement strand
CATGCCGGCATCAGCATGTTCATCGTGCCCATGAACACGCCGGGCATCACCATCAAGCCCGCCAGCACGATGTACGACGGCGCCTTCGCCAACATCTTCTATGACGACGTGCGCATTCCTGCGGCCAACATCGTGGGCCCGGTGAATGGCGGCTGGAAGGTGCTGACCGACGCGCTGGCCAACGAGCGCGGCTTGATCGGCGGGGGCATCGTGCTCAAAGTGGCGCATGCCTTCAACCTGCTGTGCCAAGACGTTCGCGCTGATGCTCAACTGCGTGCCGATGCGCTAACACGAGACCGCATAGGGCAACTTGCCGCCGAGATTGAAGTGGGCCGCCAGTTGATGATCCACTGCGCCGAACTCGCCACCAGCGGCACCACGCCGCCCGAAATGGGCGCCATCAGCAAGGTGTTCAGCGGCGAGCTGATGGAACGCTTTGGCGAAGCGGCGCTCGACACTCTTGGCCCGCGCGCCGCGCTGTCACAAGGTGCACCGGGCGCGCTGCGCAACGGCCGCTACGAGCAGAACCTGCGCCATGCGCTGATGTGGGTGATCAGCATCGGCACCAATGAAATCCAGCGCAGCTTGATTGCGCAAAGGGGCTTGGGGTTACCGCGATAGCGGCGCGAGGGCGTCAGCGGTAATCGTCTTCGCGCTGATGGCGTACGGCTGCCACCAACACGGTCTTGTCATCGACGATCTCGAACAAGGCGACGTAACCGGTGCGCCCGAAGGGAATGACCAGTTCCCGGATGAACGGGCTGGTACCCGCCTTGCGGCAAGTGAAGGGAAAACGCTCCAACAGCGACAGGCCATCGCGAATGGCGGTCAGGGCCCGGTCGGCCAGTTCCAGATCGCCACCCTCACGCGCGAGTCTCGCGCTCGATCACAAACTCAATCAGCCGCAACAGATCGTCTTCGGCTTCAGGCGTCAGCCGTACTTGATAGCTCACCGCGCCGCGGCTGCCTGGCGCACCGCGGCGGCACGAGCCTTGTCCAGCCGCCGCTGCAACTTCGCCACCACTGCTGCTGCCGCAATGGTGCGGCCGGAACGCTTGGCGGCGTCAAGTGAAGCCAAGCCGCGGGCAACAAACTCGGCTTGATCCTGCCGCCGACGAACCATTTCGCGCACCGATGACTCGACGAACGCAGACAAGGTTTCGCCGTCTTGCAGCGTGGCCTCCAGTTGTTCGCGCAATGCAGCTTCCACGCGCACGGCCGGAATGGTTGAAGTCTTCATGCTCAAAGTGTAATGCGAACGCAATACGTTTTGCAGTACTTGAATGCTGGAGCGTCAGTCGAGTTTGATACCCAGCTTGTCGGCCAGGTTGATCCATTGCACCGAATCCTTGGCCCAGGTCTGGCGCGCCTGCGCCAGGTTGGCGATCGGGCCGGTGGCGATACCGAAGTTCTGGTGCAGCTCCTTGATCTTCGGCGAGGCCCAGGCTTCGAGAATGCCGTCGGCCATTTTTTCCAGAATCTCATTGGGCGTGCCCGTCGGCGCGCAGATTGGCAAATGGCCTTCAAGCGTGAACACCGGGTGCGTCATGCCCTGTTCTGCGAAAGTGGGCACATCGGGGAAGCGCGGGCTGCGCGCGGTGCCGGTGGCGGCGATGGGGCGCACCGCGCCGCGCTGCACATGGGGCAGCACGCCTTGCGCACTGCCCACGGCCATTTGCACCAGGCCCGAAGCCACGTCGACCCACATCGGCACTTCGCCGCGGTAGTTGGCGGTGACGATCTGCAAATTTTCGGTCTGGTTCCAGGTGTCGGCAATCATGTGCGGCCAGGCACCGGCCGCATACGAGCCCATGTTCACCGTGTTCTTGCGCGAATAGTCGAGCAGCTCGCGCACGTTCTTCACCGGCAAGCTGGCCGGCACCGCGAGCAAAAGCGCGCCGCTGGGGAACAGGGCGATGGGGGTGAGGTCTTTGTCGGCATCAAACGGCAGCTTGCGGTACAGCACCCGGCTTTGCCAGAACGAGCCGCTGGTGCTGAGCACGAAGGTGTAGCCGTCAGGCGCAGCCTTGGCCACTTCGCCAATGCCCAGCGTGCCACCGGCGCCGGTCTTGTTGTCCACCACAAAGGGCTGGCCGAACTTGCGCGACAGGAACTCGCCGTATTGGCGCGCATAGGCATCGGTCAGGCCACCGGGCGGAAAGGGCACCACCAGGCGCACCGGCCGGTTGGGCCAGGTGCTTTGGGCAAGGGCGGCACCGGCCAGGCTGCCAGCCAGCGTGGCAGCAGCCCCCAGCACCAGTTGGCGGCGTGCGAACGAGTTCAACATGTCGGGGCTCCTTGTGGCAAGGTCTGTGATTCTGCACATCCCGCCGGCCAGCCGGCACGCCTGGCGTGCCCCGCCACTCAAAGCCGCAACGACAGGCCCTCAACCGCCGGTGAACTTGGGCTTGCGCTTTTCCTTGAACGACAGCGTGGCTTCCTTGTGATCGGCTGTCGCGAAGGTCACCTGCTCCAGGGCCATCGAGGCTTCGAGCAAATGGTTCACACGCTCTTTAACGATCTGGTTGATTGACAGCTTCGTCCAGCGGATCGCCCAGGTCGGCCCGTCGGCCAGCTCTTGCGCAATCGCGCGCGCTTTGGTTAACACCTCGGCCGCGGGCACGCAGTGGTTCACCAGGCCGATGCGCTCGGCCTCGGCGCCCTTGAGCAGCGTGCCGCGCATCAAGAATTCCTTGGCCTTGTTCACGCCCACCAGCAGCGGCCAGATCACCGTGCCGCCGTCGCCCGCCACCAATCCAGCCTTGTTGACATGGCTGTCACCGATGCGTGCGTCTTCGCTCATCACGGTGATGTCGCACAGCAGCGCATGCGTGGCGGCCAGGCCGACGTAATCGCCATTGATGGCGCAGACGATGGGCTTGTCGCAATCGAGCTGGCGCGTCACCAGGCGGCGGCTGATCATGGGGTCGTGCACCTCGCCCTCTTCCAGCACGTCGCCACCTGGGCGCTCGCTCATCATCTTCACGTCGCCGCCCACGCTGAAGTACTTGCCGGCACCGGTGAGCAGGATGACGTTGACGCTCATGTCATCCGACACATCGTCCCAAATGGTGCGCAGCTCGCGGATCATGCGCTGGTTGATGGCGTTGCGCGCTTCGGGCCGGTTGATGGTGACGGTGGCGACCTTGTTGGCCACTTCGACTTGCAGGTGCTGGTAGTGGGCGTAGCGGCTCATGTGTGGTCTTTCAAGGTGATGTGAAACGTTATGACTTCAGATGCCAGAAATCACTGCGCACTGATGTTGTTCTCGCGCACCACGGCGCCCCAGCGGGCGGAGTCTTCGGCGATCAGCGTGCCCAGTTGCGCCGGCGTCAGGGTGCGCACCTGCTGGCCCAGCGCGGCCATCTTGTCTTGAATCTCCTTCGTGACCAGGATCGCGTTGATCTCGCTGTTAAGCTTGTTCAGCACCTCGGGCGGCGTGCCAGCCGTGGTGACCCAACCGAACCAGGTTTCGGCCACATAGCCCGGCAGCACGCTGCCCACCGTGGGCACACCGGGCATCTGCGCTGAAGGCGCGGCAGAGGTGATGCCCAGCAGCTTGAGCTTGCCGCCATCCACCGCACCCTTCATGGCGCCCGACATGCTGGTGATGAGCAGCGCCACTTCGCCGGCCAACACCGCGTTGGTGCTGGGCGCCTGGCCGCGATAGGGAATGTGCGTCATCTGCAGGCCCGCGGCCTTGAGGAACAGCTCGCTGGCCAGGTGGCCAAACGAGCCCACGCCGGCCGTGGCATAGGCCTGCGGCGTGGTTTGCTTTTTCATGTGGTCGATGTAGTTGCGCAGGTCGGTGACCGGCAGGTTGCCTGGCACCACCAGGAACAGCGGCGCCATGGTGGCCAGGGCCACGGGGGCGAAGTCCTTCACGCCATCAAAGCCGGCGTCTTTCTGCACATGCGGCGTCACGGCGACGATGCCGCTGTTGATGAACAGCAACGAGTGCCCATCGGGTTTGGCGCGCGCCACTTCGCGCGCAGCCAGTACGCCCGACGCGCCGGATTTGTTTTCGATCAGGACGGTCTGCCCAAGCGCCTTTTGCAGCGGCTCTTGCAGCGCGCGCGCCATCACGTCGGTGGTGCCGCCGGCCGGGTAAGGCACCAGCATCTGAATGGCGCGGTTGGGGAAGCCCTGGGCCAGCGCTGACGTGTTCATCAGCGCGGGCAGCAACAACAAGGTGGCAAACAAGTGGTTCAAGACGGGTCTCCTTTTGGCAGGTGAATGGGCCGCGCGCTATTTCGGCACTACTTCAACAGCTCGCGCGCGATCACCATGCGTTGTATCTGATTCGTGCCTTCAAAAATCTGCGCCAGCTTGGCGTCGCGCATCCAGCGCTCAACCGGATAGTCTTGCGTGTAGCCGTAGCCGCCGAAAATCTGCACCGCGTCGGTCGTCACCTTCATCGCCATGTCGGAGCCAAAACATTTCGCCATGCTGGCCAGAACATTCAGGCGCTTCCAGTCGCTTTCATCCCCCGCGCGCGCGCATTCGTACACCAGCGCACGAGCGGCCTCGATGTTCATCACCATGTCGGCCAGCATGAACTGAATGCCCTGGAACTCCGCAATGGCCTGCTTGAACTGCTTGCGTTCCTTGGCGTAGGCCACCGACGCATCGAGCGCCCCTTGCGCCAGGCCCACACATTGCGCGCCGATGGTGGGCCGGTTCAAATCGAGCGCACGCATGCTGGCCTTGAAGCCCTTGCCTTCTTCGCCGATCAGGTTTTCCGCCGGCACGCGAACGTTGTCCAAGAAGATCGGCGTGTTGGGCGCACCGCGCCAGCCCATCTTGCGCTCGTGGCGGCCGAAGGTGATGCCCTTCATCTTCTTCGGCTCGATCACGAAGGCGCTGATGCCTTCACTGCCGCGGTCGCCACTCGTGCGGGCCATGAGCACGATGTACTCGGCCTCCACGCCGTAGCTGCACCATTGCTTGCGGCCATTGATGATGTAGCTGCTGCCGTCGCGCACGGCGCGCGTGGTCATGGCGCTCACGTCACTGCCCGCCTGCGGCTCGCTGATGGCAATGGCCGTGACCACGCCGCCCTTGGCCACCGCGGGCAGGAAGCGCTGGCGCTGCTCTTCACTGCCGAAGTGCAGCAGCGGCATGATGAACATGGTGTTTAGGCCGGCGATTGAGCCGCACGAGGGCGAGATGCGCGAAATCTCTTCGCGCGCAATGCACATCATGGTGAGGTTGCCCTCGGGGCCGCCGTACTTTTCCGGAATCCACAACTGCATCAAACCCATCTCGCCGTAGATCTTCACCAACTCGGTGGGGAAACGGTCAGTCTGGTCGATCTCGGCAGCGATCGGCGCCACGTGCTTCGCGGCCATGCGGCGCACGCTGTCTTGAAAGGCGAGTTGGTCTTCGGTGAAGTTCATACGGGCATCCTTGCGCGTGGCGCTGGCGTCGAGGTGCAGGCTAAGGCGCGCAGGCCCGGGCACCAAGCCATTGCAGCCGCACAGATGCTGTGCGCGGGGGGCCACGCTGCGCGCAAGCGCCTAAACGCTCAATTCGCCTCCGGCATTGCCAACAGCACGATGCAAGATGCGCCGCATTGCAATGGCGACGAATCAGACCTGCGATGCGTCATTGGTAGGCATCAAGGCCACCACCAAAGTAGTGGTCATATACATGCGCATAGGTTCGCGCCATCTTCTCGACGCGAACGTCCTTCGTATAGGCGCCAGGCAAGCGGCGCATCTCCACCTTCAGCGCTTGCATCACCCCCGCCTTTGCCTGCTGCTTCTCGCGCCAGTCCAATACCAGCTTCTCGCGCTTCAGCGTCGCCAGCAGCTTTTGACAAACTTTCTTGACCTGCGCCGCCTCGGTCTTGGTCAGCACCGGCTCAGGCCTGGTGAGGATGTCGAACAGCGCCAGCTCCTCCTCGGTCAGGCCCTCTGCGATGGCGCGCTGCTCCTCAGCCGTGAGCACCTGCACAAAGGCCTTCAAGTCCGAGAAGAAGGTTTCGATGTTCTTGCTGCCGGCGTTGTACTCGTCGATCAGCTTCTGCAGCTTCTCGGCCAGATCAGCGCGCGAGCTGTTGACCTTCATCATCTGCGCCAGCTTGCCCTCGATCAGCCGCTTCAGCTTCTCGGCCTCGGTGCGTTTGTGGCCCTGGGCGAACTTGGCTTGCAGCGCCTCGAAGTCGATCTCCGACAAGTTGATCAGCGCCTCAGGGTTGCTGGCCGGCCCGATGCGGTAGCCCTCGGTGGCGATGGAGTCGTTCAGCAACGCCTCCACGTCGCCCATCACCGCCGCGATGTCGGGCGGGTCGCCCAGAGCCTGTATCTTCGCGGCCAGGGTCGACACCAGCACCGCCAGCGGCGCCAGCTCGTTGGCCTGTGGGTCGGGCAGGATGGCCTTGAACAGGCGCGCCACGCGGCTGGCCAGTTGCGGGTAATGCTTCTTCTCGGCGTCGCTGGCGAGGAACGCTTCCACGGCGTCGTCGATCAACCCGATGCGATAGAAGCCCTGCGCCTGGGCGATGGCCTCCAGCTTCACGCCGCGCACTACAGCAAACCCCGCCGTCTCATTCAATGCCGATTGCAACGCTGCCACCAGCTCCGCCTTGTCCAGGATCGGGCTGCTTTCTTCGCCAGCCTCGTCGCCGCCCATCTTCGGCTGCGCATAGATGGCCAGCGCACTTTGCAATGCGCGGAAGATGCCCACGTAGTCCACGATGAGGCCCGACTCCTTGCCCGTCGCCACGCGGTTCGCCCGGGCAATGGTCTGCATCAACGTGTGCGCCCGCATCGGCTTGTCGAGGTACATCGTCGAGCAAGTCGGCACGTCGAAGCCTGTGATCCACATCGCGCAGACGAACACCAGCCGCAGGTTGTCGTTTTCGTCCTTGAACTTCTCGTCCAGCGCCTCCTTCAGCAGGCGCTGCCGGTGCGGCACGATGTCCAGGCCCTTGGCTTTCAGATCCTCGATCTCGTTCTGGCCCTGGCTCACCACCACGGCCATGTCGGTCGTCTTCATCAGGTGGAAGCGGGCGAGCAGCGCCTCGCGCGTATCGCCGTCACTCACCCCCTGCGCCGGCTCCAGCGCCGCCTTCAGCCGCCCAATCTCGGCCTTCCAATGCGCCTGCACCTTGTCGTACATGCGCACCGCGGTGGCCTTGTCGATGCACACCATCATCGCCTTGCCGCGGTAGCCGCGGCCAGTGAAGTGCGCCACGATGTCCTTGGCGATGGCCTCCAGCCGGTCTTCGCGGGTGATGATGTGGTACTCGCGGCCGAACTCGCGCTTCAGTTTCTTTTCCTGCGCCTCGTCCAGCTCGGCCGCTTCCAACAGCGCATCCAGGTCGCGGTTCAGCTCCTGGTTGGTGAGCTGCACCTCGGCGATGCGGTTCTCGTAGTACAGCGGCACCGTCGCGCCGTCCTCGATCGAGCGGGCGAAGTCGTACACGCTCACGTAGTCACCGAACACTTCGCGCGTGCGCTTTTCCTCGCCCTTGATCAGCGGCGTGCCGGTGAAGCCGATGAATCCGGCATTGGGCAGCGCGTTGCGCATGTTCAGCGCGAAGATGTCGTACTGGCTGCGGTGCGCTTCGTCGGTGATGACGATCACGTCGGAGCGGTCCGACAGCATCAGGTACGGCAACCCTGGCTCGTTCCTGAACTTCTGGATCAGCGTGAAGATGTAGCGCTCATTGCCGCGCAGCAGCTCCTTCAGGTGCTCGCCGCTGGTGGCGCGCACGTCCTCGCGCGCTACTGAGCCGGTGGCCTTGAAGGTCTTGCTGATCTGATCGTCCAGCTCCCGGTCGGTCACGATCACGAAGGTGCAACTGCCCAGCACCCGGCGCAGCACCTTCTGCGTGAAGAACACCATCGACAGGCTCTTGCCCGATCCCTGCGTATGCCGGAACACGCCCAGGCGCTTTCTTGACGACTCACGTTCCAGCTTCTCCGTCTCACGCAGTTCCACCAGCCGCGCGATGGACTTGTTGACACCCAGGAACTGGTGGTTCTTCGCCGTTTTCTTGATCAGGCCGCCCTTGCCCTCCTCGAAGACGGTGAAGTTCTCGATGTAGTCCAACAAC
>JAYUPO010000410.1:0-3130 GCA_043760085.1 Burkholderiales bacterium | reverse complement strand
CGAATACCTGGACCCGCTGCGCGATGAAGCGCCCGTGGGCTGGGTCGTCACCGGCTACCCGTACTACGGCATCCAGACGCCCGAGCACAAGAAATTCTTCCTGGCCTACTACAACAAGTACAAGGAATTCCCGAAGCTCGGCTCGGTGGTGGGCTACACCACGATCTGGTCGCTCGCTGAAGGCTTGCGCAAGGCCAAGTCGGCGGAAACTGAAAAGCTGATCGCCGCCTTCAAGGGCCTGAGCTTGATGTCGCCCTTCGGCCCCATCACCTACCGCGCCAGCGACCATCAATCCACCATGGGTGCCTACCTGGGCAAGACCCAGCTCGAAGGCGGCAAGGGCGTGATGGTGGACTACCGCTACCTCGACGGCGCCAAGTACCTGCCCAGCGCCGAGGAAGTGAAGTCACTGCGGCCGGCAGATTGAGCCCGCACACCCGTTGACGACAGGGGTATGACCCTGTCTTCCCTGCTGCTGCAAACCCTCACCGGGCTGGCAGCGGCATCTTCCTTGTTCCTGGTGGCCAGTGGGCTGAGCCTGATCTTCGGCGTCACGCGCATCGTCAACTTCGCGCACGGCTCGTTCTACATGCTTGGGCTCTATGCAGCGGTTGCCTTGACTGAAACGTTAGGAAGCGGGCCGCTGGGCTTCTGGGGCGCGGTGCTGCTGGCCGCGCTGGCCGTGGCGGTGCTCGGCGCGGTGGTGGAGATGCTGGTGCTCAAGCGCCTGTACGCCGCGCCCGAGCTGTATCAACTGCTCGCCACCTTTGCGCTGGTGTTGGTGTTCAAGGATCTGGCGCTGAAGCTGTGGGGGCCCGAAGACCTGCTCGGCCCCAAGGCGCCGGGGCTGAAGGGCGCCGTCGAGCTGCTGGGCCAGCCCTTTCCCAGCTACGACCTGTTGCTCATCGCCATCGGCCCCTTGGTGCTGGCGTTGCTCTGGCTGCTGCTGGCGCGCACCCGCTTTGGCCTGCTGGTGCGCGCGGCCACGCAAGACCGCGACATGGCCGCCGCACTGGGCGTGAACCAGCGCTGGCTGTTCACCGGCGTGTTTGCGCTGGGCACTTTTTTGGCCGCGCTGGGCGGGGCCTTGCAGATGCCGCACGAGCCGGCAAATTTGGCGCTCGATCTGGCTGTGGTGGGCGAGGCCTTCGTGGTGGTGGTGGTGGGTGGCATGGGCTCGATCGGCGGCGCCTTCGTGGCCAGCCTGATCATTGCGCTGGTGAAGGCGTTTTGCATCGCTGCCGGCTCGATCGACATGTTTGGCGCCCCCTTCCCCTTGAGCAAACTCACCCTGGTGGCGGAATTTTTGGTGATGGCCGTGGTGCTGGTCTGGCGGCCATATGGCTTGTTCGGCAAGGCGCAAGGCGCGGTGCGCGCGCAAGCCGCCATCGACCCCCCCTTACGCCCGCTTCCACGCTTGTGGCAAGTGCTGGGCGCCGTGGCGCTGCTGGCCCTGGCGCTGTTGCCGCTGCTGCATGGCAGCTACCCCTATCTGGCAGTGCTGATGATCGACCTGCTGATCGCGGTTCTGTTCGCCGCCAGCCTGCATTTCCTGATGGGCCCGGCCGGCATGCATTCCTTTGGCCATGCCGCCTACTTTGGCCTGGGCGCGTACGGCGCCGCGCTGGCTTTGAAAGCGCTGGCCTTGCCGATGGAAATCGCCTTGCTCACGGCGCCGCTGTTGGCGGCGCTGGGCGCCTTGGTCTTCGGCTGGTTTTGCGTGCGTCTGTCGGGCGTTTACCTGGCGATGTTGACGCTGGCGTTTGCGCAGATCGTCTGGTCGGTGGTGTTCCAGTGGGACGCGCTCACCGGCGGCAGCAACGGCCTGCTGGGCATCTGGCCCTCGGCCTGGCTGACACCCAAACCCGCTTACTACCTACTCACGCTGCTGTGCACCGTGCTCGGCTGCGCGCTGTTGGTGCGCGCCCTGCACGCACCGTTCGGCCTGGCGCTGCGCGGCGCGAAAGACTCACGCTTGCGCGCCGAAAGCCTGGGCATCAACGTGGCCCATGTGCAGTGGCTGGCCTTCGTCCTGGCCGGCACGCTGGCCGGCCTGGCCGGTGCGTTGTTCGCCTTTGCCAAGGGCACCATCTCACCTGAATCGTTGGGCGTGGGCAAGTCGGTGGATGGCCTGGTGATGGTGCTGCTGGGCGGGGTGCAGGCGGTGAGCGGCCCGTGGGTCGGCGCGGCGCTGTTCACCTGGCTGCAAGACAGCCTGATGCGCGACACCGAATACTGGCGTGCCTTGCTCGGCGCGGCCATGCTGGCCATGGTGCTGGTGTTCCCGGCGGGCGTGGCCGGCGGTGTGCGCAAGCTGGTGTTGCGGGAGCCGAAGTGAGGAGCCCGGCTTCAACGCACGCGCAGCGGGCCGAGCGCCGGGCCGCCCCAAGCCGGCCCGCCATCCCCTTGGGGGAGTGGAGGCGGGCAAGCAGTTCCCGCCTGCGCGGGAACTGCCCGCCGGAACGCCCAACGGCCTGCCAGCCGTTGGGCCTGCGCGTGTACCCGCGCGACGAGGGGCCGTCATGACCGCCTTGCTCGCGGTGCGCGGCTTGTGCAAGGCCTACGGTGGCGTGCAGGCGGTATCGAACGTTAGTTTTGATTTGCACGCCAGCGAGATGCTGGCCTTGATTGGCCCCAACGGCGCGGGCAAGACCACTTGCTTCAACCTGCTCAACGGCCATGCCGTGGCCGATGCCGGCTCGGTGCTGTTGAACGGGCAAGAGCTGCTGGGCCGCAAGCCGCGCGAGATCGCCCGCCTGGGCGTGGGCCGCACCTTCCAGATCGCCGAGGTCTTTGCCTCGCTCACGGTGCTTGAAAACGTTCAGCTCGCGCTGCTGTCGCACACGCACCGGCACCTGCGCCTGTGGCGCAGCGCGCGTGGCCAACAGCGTGAGCCGGCGCTCAAGCTGCTGGCCCAGGTGGGCATGCTGGCGCAAGCCGAACGCGCCATGAGCGTATTGGCCTATGGTGATGTGAAGCGCGTTGAGCTGGCCATGGCGCTGGCCCATGCGCCGCGCTTGCTGTTGATGGACGAGCCTACCGCCGGCATGGGCGCGGCCGAGCGCCACGCGCTGATGGCGCTGACCAAGCGCCTGGCGCACGAGCAGCACCTGGCCGTGCTGTTCACCGA
>JAYUPO010000409.1:0-3132 GCA_043760085.1 Burkholderiales bacterium | reverse complement strand
ACTTCTTCATCGGCGCGCACGCGGCGGTCGAGGGTTGGCCTTTGTTGACGCGGGATGGCGGGCGGTTCAGGACCTACTTTCCGGGCGTGGAGGTTTTGGGGCCTTGAGGGCGACCAGCCAATTACCCGGAGCACTCGCCGTCTGAAAACTTCGTCAGGGCGGCCCGCTAGCGCGGGCTCCAACAACAATATCCAGGGCTCCTGGTTCAATGACCAACTCCAGCTTGCCCTGCTTCGCTGACTCTGGCAGCTCAAGCTCCTGCAATGTGAGAGCCTGAATGCCCACACGGAGGGCATTGCTGCGTACGCCGTCATCGCTCGAGACGATTAGTTGAGCACCGCGGGACTTGGCGATTGCCACGATCTGTCTGTCGATCTTTATCTTCTGCCACTGAGCCTGAACGCCGTCCTTTTTACCAGCGCCGTTGTCCTTACCCCGCATCACCGCCACCCCATCCGCCACAAACGGGTCGGCGTGGTAGTACAGCAGTTGCGCCCCCTGCGCCACCAAATGCGTGGCGTCTTGCTTCACCACCAAGGTACCCGCGCACTTGCCAGCAGCGCGGATGCGGCGCGAGGTTTCATCGACCAGATCCAAGGCCGGCTGCGCGCGCCGCCCGCATGGCGGCACGTTGCGCCACCGCTGGCTCTTTGGTCTTGAGCGTGTTCCGTTCCACGATAATGCGCCCCTCGCGACCCGGAGTCATCGAATGCCTGCACCCGACACTCAAGTCATGACGGTCGACGTGCCCGCACCGCTGGCCGAGCGCGTCGATGCGTTGGCAGCGCGAGTCGAGCGCTCGCGGGCTTGGATCGTCAGGCAAGCGCTGATGACCTATGTTGAAACCGAAGAGCGCCACTATTGCCGAACCCTTGAAGGCATGGCCGATGTGGATGCCGGACGCGGTGTTTTGCACGCCGATGTCAAAGCCTGGGCAGCAAGCCTCGCCTCCGATTCGCCCTTGCCGCTGCCTTCGTGCAAATAAGGTGGACGAGCAAGGCCTTGGGTGACCTGGGCCGGCTCAGCACCGGCGTGCCGCCGGCCAGGCGTTCTTTCAATGACTTCGTCTTGGGTTGTCTCGTTCGTTAATCAATGCTTGCTGGCCAACGGAATCAGGACGCGGGCCGGCCCAGCCAGCCCGGGGGCGCCCCCATCCTTCATGCGCGCACAGTGGCGTGAGTGGCCCATGACGGCGCTCGCGCGCGAAGCCGCCTAGGCCATGCCCGGCGCGGCCCCAGGCTCAAGCGCCGCCCGATGGCGCCTGGCCCGCCCGCTGCGCCCAGGCCACGCCCACCAGCGCCAGCGCGGCGCCCAGCATCTTCAGCGCACCGAAAGTTTCACCAACCGTTAACCAGGCCACCACACCGGCCACCGGCGGCACCAGGTACATGAGCGGCGCGCTGCGCGCCACGCCGCGCACGGCGTTGACCCAGGTCCAGATCAGCCAGCCCAGGAAGGCCGACACCAGCACCGTCCACAGGAACGCCGCCCAGATGCCGGGGCCCACGCTGGCATAGGGCGCGTGCCAGGCGGCCGGTGCGGTGAAGGCCAGCAACAGCGGGCTGGCCAGCAGGGTGGTCCAGCACATGACCTCGGGCCCGCCGTGGCGCAACACCATGGGCGTGACCCAGATGGTGTAGAGCGAAAACACCGCGGCACCCAGCAGCATCATCAAGTCGCCGACGCTGGCGTGCCAATTGGCTTGCAGCAGCTTGTCACTCATCAACAACAGCACGCCGCCGAAGGCCAGGGCCACGCCCAGCATCTGGTCGCGCCGCAGCGCCGCGCCGCGCAACACACGCAACAGAATCAAAGTGAACACCGGTCCGCAGGCCAGGATGAGCGAGCTGGAAAACGCGGTGGACCAGTGGATGCCGTAGGTGACCAGCACGATGTGCAGCACCGGCCCGATCAAGGTGATGCCGACCAGCGTGCGCCACTCACTGCGCGCCAGTTGCGGCCAACCCAGGCGGCCGCGCCAGCGCAGCAAGGCCAGCGCGCAGGCCGACATGAGCAGCGAGCGGCCGAACAGAAAGCCGCCCGGGCCGAGTGCGTTGTAGGCGGTCTTCTGAATCGAGAAGCTGGCCCCCCACAGCAGCGCCAGCAGCAGCGCGGCGGCCCGGGCGCGCTGCTGCAAACGGCTCGCCGCCGCGGCGGCCTGCGCAGCGCTCAAAGCGCAATGCGCCCGTGCGGGTGCGTGCTGCTCACGCCGCCATCCACCGAGTAAAGCTGGCCGGTGATGAAGGAGCTGTCTTCACAGGCCAGGAACGCGGCCATGGCAGCAATTTCATGCGGCTGGCCGGCGCGCTTGAGCGGCACCATGTGGCCGATGCGTGCTTCCACGCCACGTTCGCGCGCCTGCTCGAAGACCTTGCGCGTCATTTGCGTTTCCACCAGGCCGGGCAGGATGGCGTTGACGCGCACACCCGTGCCGCTGAAGGCATTGGCCGCGGTTTGCGCCAGGCTGTTCACCGCAGCCTTGCTGGCGCTGTAGGAAATGGCACCGGCATTGGCGCGCAGCGAAGCGGCTGAAGACGTGAGGATGATCGAACCGCTGCCCTGCGCCACCATGTGCGCGCCGGCATGCTTCACCGCCAGGAAGGCGCTGATCACGTTGACGTTCCAGACCTCGTTCCACTCATCCACGCTTTGTTCAAGCAAGGGTGTGTTGGTGCCAGGCACTGCGATGTTGGCGAAGAAGACATCGAGCCCGCCGAATTCAGCCACGCAGCGCGCCACGATGGCCTGTACGTTGGCCGCCACCGTGGCGTCGGTCACCATGGCCGCGGCGCGGCCGCCGGCGGCGTGAATCATCTCTACGGTTTGCGCTGTGTTCTCGGCGCGCCGCCCCACCACCAGCACCGCGCCGCCTTCCGCGGCAAAACGCAAGGCGCTGGCGCGGCCGATGCCGCTGCCCGCGCCGGTAATGACGCAGCGCTTGCCGGCCAGGCGCTTCATGGGCGTGTCAACCGGCGTGTCAGTGGCAGCATTCATGAATCACCAAACGCCTTGGCACGCTCGCGCAACTGGAACTTCTGGATCTTGCCGCTGGGCGTGCGCGGCAACTCGGCAATCACGTCCACGTGTTCGGGCCAGTACTGCTTGGCGACCTGGCATTGCGCCATGTAGGCC
>JAYUPO010000408.1:0-8094 GCA_043760085.1 Burkholderiales bacterium | reverse complement strand
GCGCCAGATGCGGCAGGAGAACTTCCTCACGTTCTGGGGGCCGGCCGGCCTGGCGACACCAGACGACATCGAGGCGCTCGAACGCTGCCAACGCGGCTTCGTCGCCCACGGTGTCGCGCCCTGGAGCGACATCTCCCGCGGCATGGTCAAGGAGAGGAAGATCTTCACCGACGAACTCCAGATGCGTGTGTTCTGGCGGGAATGGGACCGTCGCATGACCGGCACCCTGCACCCGCCGGAGACCGAACAGCTCGGCCGTCGAGGCCGCGTCGGCTGGCCCGGCCAGATCGCAGCGATGTCATGAGATCGGATGTCATGAGGTCGGATGTCGTGAGGTCGGATGTCGTGAGGTCGGATGTCGTGAGGTCGGATGTCGTGAGGTCGGATGTCGTGAGGTCGATGTCGTGAGCCGCTCCGCCCCCACCCCCGTAGCAACGCTCCCCTCGACCCCGGCCGACCCGGCGCTGTCGCGCGAGGTCGAGCTGTTCCTGTACCACGACGCCGATCTCCTCGACTCGTGGCGCCTGCGCGACTGGTACGACCTGTTCACCCCGGACTGTACGTACCTCATCCCGACGACCGACCGCCCCGACGGTGACCCAGACCACGACCTCTTCTTCGTGCGCGACGACTGGTTCCTGCTCGGCCAGCGAGTCGACGCAATCATGAACGGCACCGCGTGGACCGAATCGCCCCGCTCCATCACGTCACGTGTCGTGTCGAACGTCAGGGCCTGGGAGCAGCGTGATGGCTCCATCACCGTCGCCGCGACGTTCGTGATCCACCGCTCCGCATTGTCGAAGCTCGACGTCTACCCCGGGTCGTATCGCATGACGCTGCAGCGCGGTGGCGCCGCAGGTTTCGAGATCCAGTACCGCCGCTCCACCCTCGCGCTCGCGCAACTGCGCCCGCAGGGCCGCGTCAGCATCATCCTCTAGCCCCCTTTCTCTGGAGCACTCATGGACCTCGGACTCTCCGGCAAGCGCGCGGCCGTCGCCGCGTCATCGACCGGCCTCGGCTTTGCATCGGCGCAGGCCCTCATCACCGAGGGTGTGCGGGTCGCAGTGTGCGGGCGCGACGAGGCGCGGATCCGCGCTGCGGCCGAACGCCTCGGCCCGCTCGCCACGCCGATCGTCGCCGACGTCTCCACGGCCGACGGCGCGACCGCGTTCGTGAACGAAGCCACGGCCGCGCTCGGCGGGATCGACATCCTCGTCGCCAACGGCGGCGGGCCGCCCACGGGCACGTTCGCGACGACCGAACTCGACGCCTACCGCGCCGCGTTCGAGAGCAATGCACTCGCGTCGATCGCCATGTGCCGCGTTGCGATCCCTGGCATGCAGGAGCGCGGGTGGGGACGAGTCGTCGCGATCACGTCGGTCATCACGAAGATGCCGGCGCAGTACCTGATCCTGTCGAGCACGGCGCGTGCCGGTCTCACCGCGTTCCTCAAGACGACCGCGGTCGCCGTCGCCGGGAACGGCGTCACCGTCAACTCGGCGCTCCCAGGAAGCCACGCGACAGACCGGATCAAACATCTGTACGGCGACACGCCCGACACGAGCGCCATCCCCGTCGGCGCTCTCGGCCGCCCCGAGGACTTCGGCGCGGCCGTGGCGTTCCTCTGCAGCGACCAGGCCCGCTTCATCACGGGCCAAGCGCTCGTGATCGACGGCGGCGGGTACCCCGGCATCTGGTAGCCGGGGGCGTTTTCTACGCCGCGGCGCGCGCCTGCTCGGAACCGAGGCGGTCCGCCACCAGTCGACCGTGGCCGCCATCGCCTCCGGCAGCGGCGTGGGGCGCTGATCGAAGGTGCGTTCGATCTCCGATGAGTCGAGCACCCACGGCCGATCGAACTGGTACGAGATCTTGCGGAGTTCGCGCATCACGGGCACGAAAAGGCCAAGCGGACGCAGCGCCCAGACAGGTATCGCCGACACACCAGGATCCTCGACACCGGCGGCGGGCGCAGCCGGCGGTGGGCGGCGCACCCCTGGAGGCGGAGCTGCGAGAACTGAGCGACCTCCTGGACGCTCCGCTCGAGCCGGCGACGTTTGCCCGGGGCGTGCTGGCGTGGACCGCCATGTACGGCCTCGTCAGCTTCGAGGTGTTCGGACAGTTCAACAACGTACTCGTGGCCCGCGACGCCTTCTTCCGCCTCAGCCTCACTCACCTCAGCGACCTGACAGGCCTCACCCTCAACACCGGAGGAGTCCGTCGCGTTCACGCCAGCCGACCTGTCCGAAATGGCGTTCGATGTGTGCGCTGACGTTCGATGTGCGCGCTGGTGCCGCGCCTGGGCGCACACAGCGGACCAAACTGCACACGCGGCGGGCGGCCCGTGCCCTCAGGGGTGCTCGAGGCGGGCGACGCAATCGGCGGCGGTGGCGAAGCACCCCTGAAGCAGGTACCCGCCGGTGGGGGCTTCCCAATCGAGCATCTCGCCGGCACAAAACACGCCGGGCAGGGCACGCAGCATGGCGTGTTCGTCCATCGCCTCGAAGGCCACCCCGCCCGCGGTGCTGATGGCTTCGGCCAGCGGCCTCGGCGCGGCCAGCACCAGCGGCAAGGCCTTCAAGGCCGCGGCCAGTTGCACCGGGTCTTTCATGCCTGACGGGCCCAGCACTTCATGCAGCAGGGCCAGCTTCAGGCCACTGATGCCCAGACGACTCTTCAAGTGCGTGGCCAGGCTGCGCGGCCCGCGTGGGCGCACGGTCTCAGTCAGCACTTGCTCGGCGCTGTGGTCGGGCAGCAAGTCCAGCACCAGCGTGGCGCTACCCTGGCGGGTGATGGCGTCGCGCAAGGGTGCGGCCAGGGCGTAGATGAGGCTGCCTTCCACGCCGCCATCGGTGAGCACGAATTCGCCTTGCTGCTCGATCACGCTGCCGTCCACCGCCGCGCTGCGCGCCACCACCGGCTTGACCGGTTGGCCAGCAAAGCGTTGGCGCAGGTAGTCACTCCAGCCGCCTTGCACATCAAAGCCGCAGTTAGCGGCCTGCAAGGGCTGCACCGCCACGCCGCGGGCTTGCAGCAGCGGCACCCAGGCAGCGTCGGAGCCCAGCCGCGGCCAGCTTGCGCCGCCCAGGGCCAGCACGGTGGCGTTCGGCTGGAACGTGCGCTCACCGGCTAGCGTGTCAAAGCGCAGTTCGCCCGCCTCGTTCCAACCCAGCCAGCGCTGGCGTGTGTGCAGCACCACACCCAGGCGGTGCAGGTGCAGCAACCAGGCGCGCAGCAAGGGAGCGGCCTTCATCTCGCGTGGGAAGACGCGGCCTGACGTGCCGATGAAGGTCTCGCTGCCCAGCCCCTGCGCCCACTCGCACACGGCCTGCGGGCCGAACTCGCGCAGCTGCGAGGCCAGCACATCAGCGCGTGCGCCATAGCGGCCGATGAAGCGATCCAGCGGCTCGGAGTGCGTGAGATTCAGCCCGCCGCGACCGGCGATCAGGAACTTGCGGCCGGCCGTGGCCTTGGCCTCGAACACGGTGACCTGCGCGCCGCCTTCAGCCAGCACCTGCGCGGCCATCAAGCCCGCCGGGCCGGCGCCGATGACGGCCACTTGCCGTGTCGCCTGCACGGGCATGTTTGCCGTAAGCGCCGGGTTCATTCGCTCACCTTGCCGCGCAAGCTCTTCACCTGCCCGCGCAACACCTTGCCCTGAATGCGCCGCTTCTTCGACGCCAGCGTGGGCCGCGTCTTGCGCCGCACCTTGGCCACGTGCGCGGCGGTTTCGATCAACTCGCGCAGCCGGTCAATGGCGTCTTGCCGGTTGCGTTCCAGGCTGCGGTGGTCTTGCGCCTTGATCACCACCACGCCTGCGCTGCTGATGCGCTGGTCGCCCAAGGCGAGCATTCGTTGCTTCAGTTCAGCGGGCAGGCTGCTGGCAGGAATGTCGTAGCGCAGGTGCACGGCGTTGGACACCTTGTTGACGTTTTGCCCGCCCGCGCCCTGCGCGCGGATGGCGCTGAATTCGATCTCGGCTTCAATTGGGTGAATGCGATCACGCAGCAGGCTGGGCATGGCCGGATTGTCCCAGCCAGTGGGTGCGCCTTCAGGCTGCGGTTGGCGTTGTCGTGCGTGCCGGTGACGTGGCTGCGCTTGCCCTGTGCCCATGCAAGACAATGTTCTCTGTCTGCTGCCGACCTTGCCGCTGCCACCGCGGCCGACATCGTGTATCGCCGCGGCCGGGCCCTGTTGTAGGGCGAACTCAATCACATTTGCGCGGGTTGAAGGGTGACCATGTCCAACGAAGTGCCCTACACCGGCCTGTGGCCAGCCTTGCTGACGCCGCTGCATGAGCAGGGCGACATTGATGTGCCGCGCTTCGCCGCCCATGCGCGGCGCCTGCTCGATGCCGGCTGCACCGGCGTCACGCCCTTTGGCACCACGGGCGAGGGCCCGTCGTTCACCGTGGCCGAGCGCCGCGCCGCGCTCGAAGGCCTGGTGGCCGGCGGTGTGCCGGCGCAGTGCATCCTGGCGTCAACCAGTTGCGCGGCCCTGCCCGATGTGATTGAGCTCACGCGCCACGCCGTGCAGTTGGGCGTGCGTGGCTGCCTGGTGCTGCCGCCGTTTTTCTTGAAGGGCGTGCCCGATGACGGTGTGGTCGATGCCTACCAGCAGGTGATCGACGGCGTGGCGGATGCCCGGCTGCGCATCGTGCTCTATCACATCCCACAAATCTCGGGCGTGGGCTTGAGCCACGCCGTGGTGGGCACGCTGCTGCAGCGCCACCCGCACCGCATCATCGGCATCAAAGACAGCGGCGGCCAGCGTGACGTTTCCCTGGCCTTTGCGCAGGCCTTCATGCCGCCGCTGCAAGTCTGGGTGGGTAACGAACCCGATCTGCAAACCCTGGCTGCACGGGGCAGCCTTGGCGCCGTGAGTGGCGTGGGCAACATTGCGCCGCGCCTGGTGCAGCGTCTGATTCGCGGCGCGGGTGAGCCCGGCGCCGAACAAGCGCAGCAAGCCCTGCTGGCGCTGCTGAAGGTGTTGAACGGCTACGGCCTGACGGCGGCGTTGAAGGGCGTGATGGCGGTATTCGACCAGCACCCCGGCTGGCGGCGTGTGCGCGCGCCGCTGGTCGCCTTGAGCGTAGCCGAGTTTGCACGATTAACGGAACAAATCAGCCAACTTGGTTTGAACCGCGACAACAGCTGACGCCAGGCATGATGGCCGACGTGGTCTGCATCGCCAGTTGGAACGCCGACCTGGTGGCGCGCGTGCCGCGGCCCATTGCGCGCGGCGAGACTCTGGCTGCCACCGCGTTCGACGTGAGCCCCGGCGGCAAGGGCAGCAACGCCGCCGTGGCCGCGGCGCGCCAAGGTGCGCGGGTGGCCGTGCTGGCCCGTGTGGGCGATGACGACTTCGGCCGCATGGGCCTGGCGCTGTGGCGCGCCGAAGGCATTCACACCGCTCACGTTCACATCGCGGCTGGTGAGCGCAGCGGTGTGGCACTCATTCATGTGTTTGAGGATGGCGACAACGCCATCGCCGTTTACGCCGGCGCCACCGCGGGCCTGAACGCCGCACACGCGCAGGCCGCGGCGGCGCTGCTGCAAACCTGCAAGGTGGTGATGGCCTCTTGCGAAGTGCCGCTGGCTTGCACGGTGCAGGCCTTTCGCATCGCCCGTGCGGCCGGTGTGCGCACCTTGTTGAACCCGGCGCCGGCCATGCCGCTGAGTGATGACGTGCTGGCACTGTGCGACGTGATCACGCCCAATGAAGGCGAGCTGTTGGCTTTGGCGGGCCTGGGCCCTGGAAGCAGCATCGCTGTGGCCGCCGCCGCTTTGCTCAAGCGTGGCGTGGGCGCGGTGATCGTGACCTTGGGTGCAGCGGGTTGCTGCCTGTATTCACCAAGTGCCGCCGCGCAAGCTTTGGCCGGGCACGCCGTGACCGTGGCCGACACCATCGGCGCCGGCGACACCTTCACCGGCGCGCTGGCCGCCGCACTGGCGCGCGGGTTGATGTTGAACGAAGCCATGCGCTGGGCCAATGCGGCGGCGGCATTGGCGGTGCAGGGCCAGGGGGCGATCGCGGGCATGCCGGTTGCGGCGGCCGTGGCCGCCTTGCTGGGTTGAGCCTCAGTGCGGCTGCCAATCAATCTGGTTGAACAGGCGTTGCAGGCGCAGGGCCTTGTTGGGGTTGAGTTGTGCCACCCAGCCTACGCGGCCGCGCAAGTGGGCTTGCCAGTCGGCATGGCCAGCGCGGTTTTGTGAGTGCGGGCCGTGCAACACGCACTGATGCAGTGTGGCCTTGAGCACGTCAAACTCGCACCGCGGCACATTCAGCCGTTGGTTGACCACCATGTTGCAAACCGTTTGCTGCCGCGCCGCGCTCAAGCAGCGTGTCTTGCGCTGGTTCAGCACGAAGCCTTCATCGGCGGCCAGCATGGCCACCCAGGCGGCAATGCGCGGGGTGGCGCGGCGCAAATGGGCCGGGCCTGACAGCACCAAATCATCGGCATACCTTGTGTAGCGCGCACCCAGACTGGTTGCCAGGCCTGCCAACCGCAAGTCCAGCTTGAAGGCGCACAGGTTGGCCAGGGCAGGCGAAGTGGGCGCGCCTTGCGGCAAGTGCGGGTCACGCAGGCGCTGCCTCTGTTGCCAGCTCAGGCTGCCCTGCTCATGCCAGCGCTGCAACACCGGTTCGGGCGTGGCGGTGGTGCACAGGGCCGTGAGCGCACGCGCCACGCCGTCGGGGTAGCCCAAGGTGGTGAACAGGGCGTGTACGCGCGCCGCACGCACGGTGCTGAAAAAGTCTCGCAGGTCGAACTTCAACACCACGGCTTGGCCCAGGTGGGCCTGGGCATGCTGGACAACTGAGCCGCCAGGCATGAAGCCGTGCGCGGCTTCGTGCACCGGCACTTGATTCAGCAACGCGCCCAGCAGCCGCCGTTGCAGCGGCATGAGATAGGGCGCGGGCACCTCCAGCAAGCGCCAGCCGCCGCTGCGCTTGGGCCACAGTTGACAGTGGTAGTGCTGCCCGCCCAGGTGGGCGCGGCGCTGCCAGGCGCTAGGTCGGCACAAGCGCCACAGGCCGCCAAGACTGATGCCGAGCGCCTGCGCCAAGGCCGCGCTGTTCGGCCAATGCGGCAGCTCGCACTCGTGCAGACCCAGCGGCGCAGCCTGCATGCGCGAATCGACGCGCAGGATGTGCCGCCGCACGAAGGGTTTTGCACTCGACAGCCAGGCCGCTTGGTAGCCGGGGTCACGCTCGATCAACGCGGCCAGGCTGCGTCGGGTCAGCCGTAGCCAGCTTACCAGCGACAACCTGCAGCAGCGTTGCGCCAGCGCCGGCATCCAGGCCGCCGGCCCGCCCAGGCAGGCTGCCATGCGGGCCACCAGCCCGGCCACCGTGGCCGGCCCGGCCAGCATGGCGCGGGCAAGGGCCAAGGCCGTCAGATGATTAACGTTTGACATGAGCGCAAGGTGCGGCACACCACCCAACCTGCTGGTGAAGCATGAGCAGCCTGGCGACTTTCGCCATGAGGCTCATGCCACGGAAGGGCCAACAATCTTCAGACCGCGGGGTTGCCCCGCGGCACGACAGGGCTCTTGCAAGCCAGGTCGTTCAATACTTGGGCGGTGGCCGCGATGGCGATGATAAGCAGCGCGTGGTGGTGTGTTGGCCACGCGGCAAAAGGCCCGGCGCCGATCAGGCCGCCCGGCGCAGCGGCGGTGCAAACAAGCGCTCCATCTCGCGGCGCAGCTTGTAGGCGTCGGTGGTGGTGTCCATCGCCACATCGGCCCAACTCAGCGACTGGCCCTTTTTCACCGGCCGCAGCACTTTCACGCCGTGCGCCAGGCCCAGCGGCAAGCCGCCCATTTGCGCCGAGGTGGCGGCTGGCAGCAGCTTGCCCCACACCGTGTAGCCGCCTTCGCCGTCGAGCATTTCGCCTACCGCCAAGTCGCGTTTGGCCGTGGCCACCACGTCGGCATTCCAGGCCGTGGCCACGCCAGTGGGCTCACCACGCAGCGCCACGCTGGCCACGCTGACGCCCACTTCCAGGCCGATCAGATGCCAGCGCTTGTACAGCGTGAAGTAGCGGCCACTTGGGTCGGTGTGCGCGTTGTATTCCTCGAAGCAGTTCTTGATGTA
>JAYUPO010000407.1:0-3147 GCA_043760085.1 Burkholderiales bacterium | reverse complement strand
CGGGCAGGCCGGCCGCGATGCGATCCACCGGCAGGCTTTCCATGATCACGCCGGTTGAAAACGGCAACACCTGCGCGCGGCCCAGGCCCAATTGCGCCGCAGCGGCGTCGCACACCTGGCGCGCGCGGGCCAGGCCGTCTTCACCCGTGCCGGCGTTGGCGTTGCCGGTGTTGATGACCAGGGCGCGAATGCCGGCGTCTGCTTGCAAATGCTCGCGGCACACCTGCACCGGCGCGGCGCAAAAACGGTTGCGCGTGAACACCGCCGCGACGCTGGAGCCGGCGGCCAGTTCAAACAGCACCAGGTCACGCCGGTTGGCCTTGCGCACGCCGGCCATGGCGGTGCCGATACGCACGCCGGGCACGGCGTGCAGGCCGGCGGGGTCAGGGGCGATGAGGTTGACGGGCATGGTGATTGGGCAGCAGTTAGGTACGCAGCAGTTAGTTACGCAGCAGTTCCGTGCGCAGCAGTTCAGGCGGCGGGATTGTAGGAAGCGAACATCACCTGGCTGCCCAGCCGGCCCTGCGCATCGCGCTCGTAGTGGCGCAACACGCCTTCGCGGGTGAAACCCAGCGCCACTTCGGCAAAGCGCACAGCCTGGGTGTTGGGCAGATCGCTCAGGGCTTGCACCCGCGCCGCGCCCAGGCTGAAGGCAAGCTGCACGCAAGCCAGCACGGCCTCGCGCATCAAGCCTTGGCCGCAGACGCGGGTGTCCCCCACGTAGCCCACTTCACAGCGTGGCGCATCGAAGTCCCAACTGTGCAAATCGATGCGGCCGACATAGCGACCACTGCCGGCCTCGAAGGCATAGAAGATCAGGCATTCGCCTTTTTCAACCAGCGCCAAGCCATTGACCATGAAGGTCTGGGCCCAGGCCAAGGTTTGGGCATGCTGGCCCCAGCCGATGTAGGCCAAGGCGGGCAAGCTGTGGTTGAGACTTTCTACAAAGGCCGGCGCGAAGTCAGGCCTCGGCGCATGCAGCGTCAGCCGCGGGGTGCGCAGTTCGCGCGGTGCGTCGACGAGCGCGCTGCGACCCACGTTGCCACGCCCATCAGGCCAGGCGCCCGTGGCACAACTTGTACTTCTTGCCGCTGCCACAGGGGCAAGGGTCGTTGCGCCCGACCTTGGCCACCACCTTGGCCGCGGTGGCGGCGTCGAACTCCTGTGTCACGCTGCCGTCTTCATTCGGGTGCGTGTAGGTCACGTTGCTCACCTGGCTGGCCTGCTGCTCCAGCGCTTGCGCCGCTTCGGCCGCCTGCTCCTGGCTCTGGATACGCACGGTCATGAGCAGGCGCGTCACGTCCATCTTCACCACGTCGAGCATGGTGGAGAACAGCTCGAAGGCCTCGCGCTTGTACTCCTGCTTCGGGTTCTTCTGCGCATAGCCACGCAGGTGGATGCCCTGGCGCAAGTAGTCGAGCGCGGCCAGGTGTTCACGCCAGTGGCTGTCCATCGACTGCAACAACACCATGCGCATGAAGGGCGTGAACTGTTCTTCGCCCACCTGCTCGAGCTTGCCCTGGAACATCTCGTCGGCGGCCTTCGTCACCTTGGCCACGATGTCGTCATCGGTGATGCTGTCGCTCTGGTCAACCTCAGCGCTCAAACTCAGCTTGAGCTGCCATTCGTCGGCCAGCACCTTTTGCAGGCCGGGCAAGTCCCATTGCTCTTCCAGGCTTTCAGCGGGGACGTAGGTGCGCACCACATCGCTCATGGCGGCGCGGCGCAGGTTGGCAATCTGCTCGCTCAGCGCTTTGGCTTCGAGGATTTCGCTGCGCTGCTGGTAGATGACCTTGCGCTGGTCGTTGCTCACGTCGTCGTACTCAAGCAACTGTTTGCGCACATCGAAGTTGCGCGCCTCGACCTTGCGCTGCGCGCCTTCGATGCTGCGCGTGACGATGCCGGCCTCGATCGCCTCGCCCTCGGGCATCTTCAGCCTGTCCATGATGGCGCGCACGCGGTCACCGGCGAAGATGCGCATCAGCGGGTCATCGAGGCTGAGGTAAAAGCGCGACGAGCCGGGGTCGCCCTGCCGGCCCGAACGGCCACGCAACTGGTTGTCGATGCGCCGGCTTTCGTGGCGCTCGGTGGCGATGATGCGCAGGCCGCCCTCGGCCTTGACCTTGTCGTGCAGGCCCTGCCACTCATCCTTGAGTTGCTGGATGCGCCCGGCCTTGTCAGCATCGACAACTGCCGCATCGGCCTCCAGGAGCTGCACCTGTTTTTCGACATTGCCGCCGAGCACGATGTCGGTGCCGCGGCCGGCCATGTTGGTGGCGATGGTGATCACGCCCGGGCGCCCGGCCTGGGCCACGATCTCGGCCTCTTTGGCGTGCTGCTTGGCGTTGAGCACCTGGTGCGGCAACTTGGCCGCGCTGAGCAGGCCGGAGATGAGTTCGGAGTTTTCGATCGACGTGGTGCCCACCAGCACCGGCTGGCCGCGTTCATGGCAATCGCGGATGTCGGTCTTGACCGCCTCGTACTTTTCATTGGCGGTTTTGTAGATCAGGTCGTTCTCGTCCTTGCGCACGGTGGGCCGGTTGGGCGGGATCACCACCGTTTCGAGACCATAGATTTCCTGGAACTCGTAGGCCTCGGTGTCGGCCGTGCCGGTCATGCCCGAAAGCTTGCCGTACAGGCGGAAGTAGTTCTGGAACGTCACCGACGCCAGGGTCTGGTTTTCGCTTTGAATCTGCACCGCTTCCTTGGCTTCCACGGCCTGGTGCAGGCCGTCTGACCAACGCCGCCCGGTCATCAAGCGGCCGGTGAATTCGTCAACGATGGTGACTTCGTCGTCCTGCACCACGTAATGCTGGTCGCGGTGGTACAGGTTGTGCGCACGCAGCGCGGCGTACACATGGTGCATCAGCGAGATGTTGGCCGGGTCGTACAGGCTGGCGCCTTCCACCAACAGGCCGGCTTGCATCAGCACCTGTTCGGCGCGCTCATGGCCGTCTTCGGTGAGGAATATCTGGTGGCCTTTTTCGTCGACCGTGAAGTCTCCGGCTTCGATCACGCCCTCGCCGGTGCGCGGGTCGGCCTCGCCGATCTGCTTCTTCAATTGCGGCACCAGGGCGTTGATCTTCACGTACAGCTCGGTGTGGTCTTCGGCCTGGCCGCTGATGATGAGCGGCGTGCGCGCTTCGT
>JAYUPO010000406.1:0-8116 GCA_043760085.1 Burkholderiales bacterium | reverse complement strand
AGACGCACCCGAAGAACAACCTGCCCGTCGGCTCGGGCCCGTACAAGGTGGTGTCGTTCAACCCGCGCGAAGCCATCGTGCTCGAACGCCACCCGGGTTACTTCTTCAAGGACAGACCGAAGTTCGAGCGCGTGATTTTTCGCGTCATCCCCGACACCGCTGCGCAGGCGCTGGCGCTGGAAAAAGGCGAGATCGACCTGCTGCCCGGTTCGGTGACGCTGTCTCAGTTCAGCCAGTTGGCCAAGGCCAAGGACGTGGTGCTGTCGCGCAAGGGCGGTGCCGCCATCGGCCCGCTGGGCTGGCTGGCTTTCAACCTGAAGCGCAAGCCCTTCGACGATGTGCGCGTGCGCCAGGCCATTGCGCATGCCATCGACAAGGAATTCATCGTCAAGCAGTTGCACCAGGGCATCACCAAGGTGGCCACCGGGCCCATCGCGCAGGGCTCGCCGTTTTATTCCGACAAGGTGGAGCCCTACAAGTTTGACCTGAAGAAGGCGGCTGCCTTGCTCGACGCCGCGGGCCTGAAGCCCGACGCCGCCGGCAAGCGCTTCGCCATGGCCATCGACTACCTGCCCAACTCACCCGACAACTCGCAGACGATTGCCGAGTACCTGCGCGCGCAACTCAAGAAGGTGGGCATCGAGGTCAGCGTGCGCAGCTCGCCCGACTTCCCCACCTGGGCGCGGCGCGTGGCCGGCCACGACTTCGACGCCACCATGGACGGCGCCTTCAACTACGGTGACCCGGTGATCGGCGTGCACCGCACCTACCTCAGCAGCAACATCAAGCCCGGTGTCATCTGGTCGAACACGCAGAACTACGTGAACCCGAAGGTCGACGAACTGCTGGCCGCGGCCACGGTGGAAAAAGACCTGGAAAAACGCAAGAAGCTGTATGCCGAATTCCAGCGCCTGGTGGTGGCCGATGTGCCGCAGGTCTTCACCCACGTCTGGGCCCAGGGCTATGCGGCGCGCAAGGATTTGACCGACGTGCCTGAATCGATCTGGGCCCCCATGGCGCCGTGGGACACGATGGGGCGGCGCAAGTGAAATCTTCTCTTCAAGGCTTCGCCCTTCAATGCGCGCTGGGGGCCCTGGCACTTTGCGCCGGCGCCTTGGCTCAGGCCCAGGCCGGCGACAAGACGCTCGTGGTGGGCATACCGTCGATCATCCGGCACCTCAACCCAGCCATTCAGGCCGCGCCGGTGAACCTGGTGGGGGCGCAGCTCTTCGCCAGCCCGCTGCGTTTCGACAAGGACTGGAACCCCCAGCCCTACCTGGCCGAGAGCTGGACTTTTCAAGACGACGGCAAGAGCCTGTTGCTGCGCCTGGTGAAGGGCGCCACCTTTCATGACGGCAAACCCATCACTTCAGAGGACGTGGCCTTTTCCATCATGGCCATCAAGGCCAGCCACCCGTTCAGCACCATGCTCGCGCCGGTGGATCGGGTGGACACGCCCACCCCGCAACTGGCCATCATCCGCCTGAAGCATGAATACCCGGCGCTGCTGCTGGCCTTGTCGCCCGCGTTGTGCCCCATCCTGCCCAAGCATGTCTTTGGTGATGGGCAAGACCTGCGCACCCACCCGCGCAATGCCAACCCGGTGGGCTCGGGGCCCTACAAGCTCACCGGCTTCGTGCCCAACCAGCACATCACGATGGAGCGGCATGCCGGCTTCTTCCTGCCCGGGCGGCCGAAGATGGACAAACTCATCTTCCGTGTGCTGCCCGACCCGGTGATCCAGGTGCTGGAACTCGAACGCGGCGGCATCCACATGCTGGCCGCGGCCGTCACCGCCGTGCAGCGCGAACAGGTTGCGCGCATCAAGGGTGCGCACATGGTTGAAAAGGGCGGCGAGGCCATCGGCCCGGTGGGCTGGCTGGAATTCAACCTGCGCAAGAAGCCGTTTGATGATGTGCGCGTGCGCCGCGCCCTGGCCTACGCCATCGACAAGGAATTCATCGTCAAGCAATTGCACCGCGGCGCCTCGCAAGTGGCCACCGGCCCGATCGCCCCGGGCACACCGTTCCACCACGGCAAGGTGGAGGCCTACAAGTTCGATCTGGCGCGCGCCGAAAAACTGCTCGATGACGCCGGCTACAAAAGGAAAGCCGACGGCACGCGCTTTGCCATCACGCTCGACTACCAGCCGGGCATTCCCGACAACTACGAAACGATTGCCAACTACCTGAAACCGCAGTTGCGCAAGGCGGGCGTGGACGTGACGGTGCGCACCTCGCCCGACTTCGCCACCTGGGCCAAGCGCGTGTCGAACTGGGAGCACGATGCCACCATGAGCGGCGCCTTCATGTGGGGCGACCCGGCCATCGGCGTGCACCGCACCTGGATCAGCAGCAACATCCGCCAGGGTGTGATCTTCAGCAACACCGCGGGCTACAGCAACCCGAAGGTCGATGATCTGTTCGCCCGCGCCACGGCGGAGCGCGACCTGGCCAAACGCAAGGCCTTGTATGCCGAGTTCCAGGAAATATTGGCGCAGGATGTGCCGGTGGCGTTCACCCATGTGTGGTCGCGCCAGTTCGCGGCGCGCAACGAGGTGCTGAACGTGCCAGAGGGCATCTGGGGCATGACGGTGCCGTTTGACCTGGTGGAAGTGAAGCCGTGATTCCCGTTCGCTGCGATGTCGTCATCATCGGCGGCGGCATCATCGGCTGCTCCATCGCCTACCACCTGGCCAAGCTGGGCATCACTGACGTGCTGCTGCTGGAGCGCCGCCAACTCACCTGCGGCACCACCTGGCATGCCGCCGGCCTGGTACCGCAACTGCGCGCCACGCGCACGCTCACCGAGCTGGCCAAATACACCAGCGAGTTGCTTCATTCGTTAGAGGCTGAAACCGGCCAGGCCACCGGCTACAAGCAAAACGGCAGCATCGGCGTGGCGCTGAACGCAGCGCGTTTTGAAGAATTCAAACGCAACGGCGCCATGGGCCGCGCCTTCGGCGTGGAGGCCCACTTTCTGTCGCCGCGCGAGGTGCTGGAGAAGTACCCGTTGCTCGATGGCATAAGCGTGGTCGGCGGCATCTGGACGCCCCAGGACGGCCAGACCAATCCCGTCGACACCACCCTGGCTTATGCCAAGGCGGCGCGCCTGCGCGGCGTGCGCATGGTTGAAGACGCTGAGGTGCGCGACATCCTGGTCGAGAGCGGCCGCGCTGTGGGCGTGAGGCTGGTGCAGGGTGGTGTTGAAGGCGAGGTTCGCTGCGGCACCGTGGTGCTGGCGGCGGGCATGTGGAGCGCCGAAATCGGCCGCAAACTGGGGCTGCGCCTGGCGTTACAGGCGGCCGAACATTTCTACATCGTGACCGAGCCGATGAAAGGCGTGCCGCGCAACCTGCCCGTGCTGCGCGTGCCCGACGAATCGGCCTACTACAAGGAAGATGCCGGCAAGTTGCTCATCGGCGCTTTCGAGCCTGTCGCCAAGCCTTGGGGTCTGAACGGCATCCCGAAAGACTTTTGCTTTGACGAATTGCCCGATGACTTCGAGCACTTCGAACCCGTGCTCAGTGCTGCGATGCAGCGCGTGCCGGCGCTGCAAAGCACCGGCATTGCGACCTGGTTCAACGGCCCCGAAAGCTTCACGCCCGACAACCGCCCGCTGTTGGGCGAAAGCGCCGAAGTGCGCGACCTGTTCGTGGCCTGCGGCTTCAATTCCATCGGCATTCAAAGCTCGGGCGGCGCGGGCAAGGTGCTGGCCGAATGGATACGCGACCGCCGCGCGCCGATCGACCTGCCCGGCATGGACGTGCGGCGCATGCACCCCTGCCAGGGCACGCGCGCCTACCTGGGCGAACGCACCCAGGAATCGCTGGGCCTGCTGTACCAGATGCACTGGCCGTTCAGGCAGATGCAAAGCGCTCGCGGCGCGCGCCGCACGGCCTTGCATGACCGGCTGCTGGCGGCAGGCGCCTGCATGGGGGAGTTAAGCGGCTGGGAGCGTGCCAACTGGTTTGCGCCGCCGGGTTCGAGCCCGCGCTATGAATACAGCTTTGGCCGCCAGAACTGGTTTGCCCACACGGCGGCCGAATGCACGGCGGTGATGAACGGCGTGGCGCTGTTCGACCAATCGTCGATGGCCAAGTTCATGGTTCAGGGGCGCGATGCCTGCACGGTCTTGAACCGCACCGGCACGGCCGATGTCGATGCGCCTGCGGGGCGGCTGGTCTACACGCAATGGCTCAACGAGCGCGGCGGCATCGAGGCCGATCTCACCGTGGCGCGTTTGGGCGAGCGCGAGTTCATGGTGGTCACCTCGGCGGCCTCGCACACGCGCGACCTGGCCTGGCTGAAAGAGCAGGTGGCGCCGGATGAGCATTGCAGCGTCACCGACATCACATCGGGCCTGGCCATGCTGGCCATCATGGGCCCGGGCTCGCGTGCGCTGCTGGCCGAGCTGAGCGGGGCCGAGCTGTCCAACGCGGCGTTCCCGTTTGGCAGCAGCCGCGAAATCGAAATCGGCTTCGCCGTCGTGCGCGCCCACCGCATCACCTATGTCGGCGAGCTGGGCTGGGAGCTGTACATCCCGGCCGAATTCGCCCTGCATGTGTTCGAGCGCGTCATGGCATGCGGCGTGCGCCACGGCCTGAAGCTGGCCGGCTTCCATGCCCTGAATGCCTGCCGCACGGAAAAAGGCTACCGCCATTGGGGCCACGACATCGGCATTGAAGACACGCCGCTGGAAGCCGGCCTGGGCTTCACGTGTGCGTTCGACAAGCCGGGCGGCTTCGTCGGCCGCGCAGCCGTGCTGCAACAAAAGGAACAAGGCACGCCGCACAAGCGCCTGCTGCAATTCAAACTGGCCGATGCACAGGAACTTCTGGTTCACGAGGAACCCATCTTCGCCGACGGCCAGCCGGTGGGCGTGACCACCTCGGGCATGTTCGGCCACCGGGTGGGCGCCTCGCTGGGCATGGGCTACGTGAAGCGGCCGCATGCCATCACGCCGCAATGGCTGGCGGCCACGCGCTTCGAAATTGGCGTGGGCGACCGGCGCGTGCCGGCGCAAGCCCAGTTGGCGCCGTGGTACGACCCGAAGAGCGAGCGGGTGCGGGCATGAAGCCGCCGGGCCGCCATGGGCCACGAAGGGGCCCCTACGGGCCATGGGCGAATTCCGCAGCGCGCAGCGCGAAGGTTGCCTGATGACGCGGCCGCGTGCACCCCAGCCTGCCGCTGCCGCTGCCGCTGCGGCCGGGCGCGGCGTGAACCGCCACCTGGGCCACCAGGTGCGCGACCTGCGCCGCGCCAAGGGCGTGACACTGGCCGAACTGGCGGCACGCATCGAACGTTCGGTGGGCTGGCTGAGCCAGATCGAACGCGGCCTGTCTGAAGTCACCATCGCCGCACTGCACCAGATTGCCGCGGCCCTTGAAGTGCAGGTGGCCTGGTTCTTCGGGCACGGCGCGGCGCCGCCGGCGGCCGAGCTGGGCCTGGTGCTGCGCCAGCGCCACCGCCGCACGCTGGACTTCCACGGCTCGGGCGTGCATGAGGAAATCCTGAGCCCCAATTTGAGCGGCCAGTTGCTGCTGGTGGAAAGCACCTTCGCCCCCGGTGCCAGCACCGGCGACCGCGACCGCGAACGCCGCGGCGAAGAGGCCGGCCTGGTGCTCAGCGGCAGCCTCGAATTGAAAGTGGAAGGCCAGCTCCTCAGGCTCGAAGCCGGCGACAGCTTTGCCTTCACCCGCCGCGGCCCACACCGCTGCCACAACCCGGGCACGGTGCCGGCCGTGGTGCTGTGGGTGATCACCCCGCCTTCTTACTGACTGCTGGCGCTTAACGATGTCAACGTCAACGTCGCCACGCGCCTGGTCTGAGTCAGCCACGCGCAGCCAACAAAGTCGCTGATGCGAAACCTCGGTTTTCTGCTGCTGCGCCGTCTGGCCCTGGCCGTTGGCCTGGTGCTGGCGGTGCTGGCCGTGAACTTCACGCTCATCCACGCCGCGCCGGGCGACCCGGCGCAGGTGATTGCCGGCGAGATGGGCGGCGCCGACGAGGCCGCCATGGCCGCCATCCGCAAGGCCTATGGTTTGGATCAACCGCTGCCGGTGCAGTTCTTCACCTACATCGGCAAGAGCGTGCGCGGCGACCTGGGCCTGAGCTACAGCTACAACCGCCCGGTGGCCGGGCTCATTCTCGACCGCCTGTGGCCCACCGTGTTGCTGGTGCTGACGGCGCTGCTCAGTGCCATCGTGCTGGGCACGTTTCTCGGCGTCTGGGCTTCGCGCAAGCCGGCCAGCCTGGGCAGCGGCGCGGTCACCATCTTCTCGCTCATCGGCTATTCGATGCCGGTGTTCTGGACCGGCATCTTGCTGGTCATTCTGTTCGGCAAGGTCTGGCCCATCATGCCCATTGCGGGCATGCGCGACGTGCGTGCCCTGGGCGCCGGCCCCTGGGCCGCGGCGCTGGATGTGGCGCACCATCTGGTGCTGCCGGCGGCCACGCTGGGCATCATCTACCTGGCCCAGTACAGCCGGCTGGCGCGGGCCAGCATGCTCGAAGTGCTGGGCAGCGACTACATCCGCACGGCGCGCGCCAAGGGCTTGAGCGACGGCGTGGTGACCTTCAAGCACGCACTGCGCAATGCGCTGATGCCGCTGGTCACGATTGCCGGCTTGCAGTTCGGCAACCTGATTTCAGGCGCGGTGCTGGTGGAAACGGTGTTCTCGTGGCCCGGCCTGGGCACGCTGGCGCTGGATGCGATTCTTGGGCGCGACTACCCCACTCTGCTGGGCGTGTTGACGTTTTCGTCCATGCTGGTGATCGTGGCCAACCTGCTCACCGATTTGAGCTACCGCTGGATCGACCCGCGTTTGCGTGGGCGGTGAAGATGGCCGCTCCAACATCCACTTCAACGGCACCGGGGCTGTCGCCCTGGCGCGAAGCCTGGCGCGTGTTTCGCGGCAACAAGGCCGCCATCGTGGGCCTGGTGATGTTGAGCCTTGTCCTACTCACCATGGTGTTTGGCCCCGGCCTGTACGGCGTGTCGCCGTTCGACATCGTGGCCAGCCCCTTCACGCCGCCGTTCACGGATGCAACGGTCTGGCTGGGTACCGACTACCTTGGCCGCGACGTGCTCGCCGGCGTGCTGGTGGGCGGCCGCGCCACGGTGCTGGTGGGCCTGGCCGCGGCCACGGTGGCGGTGAGCATTGGCGTGAGCATCGGCGCGCTGGCCGGCTTCTTCGGCGGCTGGGTCGATACCTTGCTGTCGCGCGTGATCGAGCTGTTCCAGGTGCTGCCCGCGCTGCTGTTTGCGATGGTGCTGGTGACGCTGTTCACGCCTTCACTGCCGGTGGTGGTGTTCGCCATCGGCGTGGTCGCCTGGACCGGCACGGCGCGCCTGGCGCGGGCCGAATTCATGCGCCTGGCGCACCTGGAATATGCCAATGCGGCGCGCGCCATGGGGGCGAGCCCGCTGCGTTTGATGCTGCGCGAGATCTTGCCCAATGCCTTGCCGCCGCTCATCGTTTCGGCCACCTTGATCATCGGCGCGGCGATCCTGTTCGAGGCCGGTTTGAGCTTCCTGGGCCTGTCTGACCCGAACGTCATGAGCTGGGGCCTGATGATCGGCAGCAACCGGCGCAACATCCTCGAATGCTGGTGGGCGGTGACCTTCCCCGGCGCGGCCATCTTCACCACCGTGCTGGCCGTGAGCCTGATCGGCGACGGCCTGAACGATGCCTTCAACCCCAAGCTGCACTTGCGTTGAATCTGCGCTGAAGATGAGCACGACACCCTTGCTCGAAGTCGAAAACCTCAGCGTGGAATTTCGCACCCGCGCCGGTGTGGCACGCGTGCTCGACGGTGTGAGCTTCAGCCTGCAGCGCGGCCAGACCCTGGGCGTGGTGGGCGAGTCGGGCTGCGGCAAGAGCGTCACGGCGCTGGCGGTGATGCGGCTCATTGCCCAGCCGCCGGGCCGCATCAGCGCCGGGCGCGTGCTGTTCGAAGGCCGCGACCTGCTGCGCCTGAGCGAGCCCGAGATGCGCCGCGTTCGCGGCAACCGCATCTCGATGATCTTTCAGGAACCCATGACCTCGCTCAACCCGGCCTACACCGTGGGCGACCAGATCGCCGAGGCCGTGCGCCTGCATGAAGGTGTTAGC
>JAYUPO010000405.1:0-3156 GCA_043760085.1 Burkholderiales bacterium | reverse complement strand
CTCGGCGTGGGCGTGTATTTCGATGCCGACGGCAAGCTGCCGGTGCTGCAGTGCGTGCGGGCGGCCGAAGCGCAAATCGCCAGCACGGTGAAGCCGCGCGGCTACCTGCCGATTGACGGCATCGCCGCCTACGACCGCGCCGTGCAGGAATTGGTTTTCGGCAGCGACAGTGCCGTTTTGGCCCAAGGCCGCGCGGCCACCATTCAGGCAGTGGGTGGCACGGGCGGGCTGAAGGTGGGTGCCGATTTCCTCAAGCGCTTGAGCCCCACCGCCACCGTGCTGATCAGCGACCCAAGCTGGGAGAACCACCGCGCGCTGTTCACCAATGCGGGCTTCAAGGTCGGCACCTACCCGTACTACGACCCCGCCACGCGGGGCATCCGCTTCCGGGCGATGCTCGATGCGCTGAATGGTGCCGCTGCCGGCACCGTGGTGGTGCTGCATGCCTGTTGCCACAACCCCACCGGCTGTGACCTCACGCCCGCGCAGTGGGCGCAGGTGGTGGCCGCGGTGCAGGCGCGCGGACTGGTGGCGTTCCTGGACATGGCCTACCAGGGCTTTGGCGACGGCCTGCACGAAGACGGGGCCGTGGTGCAGCAGTTCGTGCAAAGCGGCGTCGGCTTCCTTGTTGCCACATCGTTTTCGAAGAGCTTCTCGCTTTACGGTGAACGTGTGGGCGCACTCAGCGTGGTGTGCGAAAGCAAGGACGAAGCGCAACGCGTGCTCAGCCAGTTGAAGGTCGTCATCCGCAGCAACTACTCCACCCCGCCTACCCATGGCGCGCAGGTGGTGACCACGGTGCTCGACACGCCCGCACTGCGGGCCCAATGGGAAGAAGAACTGGCCGGCATGCGCATGCGCATTCGCGCCATGCGCAGCGCGCTGGTGCAAGGCCTGGCTCAGGCCGGCGTGACGCAAGATGTGAGCTACATCACCGCCCAAAAGGGCATGTTCAGCTACTCGGGCTTGGGCGCAGCCCAGATGCAGCGCCTGCGCAGCGAGTTCGGCGTCTACGGCGTGGACTCCGGGCGCATTTGCGTGGCGGCCTTGAACCTGCACAACATCGGGCAGGTCGCGCGCGCCATCGCCCAGGTCATGTAAGCGATGCTGGCGATGTAGGCTGCTGCTGTGCCGCGTTTCGGCAGATCGGCCGCTCGCCGTGGCCTCAAGATCACACTGGCTGGTGTTTTTGTGCACTGCAACATAGAATATCAGCCATCACGCCAGATGAGGTGAAACGCGATGGTCGGGCCCTGCCCCGACCCGCGTTCAACAACAAGGCCAAGCACCATGCTTTACCAGCTCTACGAGACTCAACGCGCCTTGATGGCGCCATTTGCCGAATTCGCCAGTGCATCGGCCCGCCTGTACAGCCACCCGCTTTCACCCCTGTCGCACTCGCCGCTGGCGCAGCGCGTATCGGCCGGCCTGGAGCTGATGCATCGGCTGGCCAAAGACTACGAAAAGCCCGAATTCAACATCACCGCGGCCACGGTGAACGGCATCGAGATTGCCGTGCAACAGCAAGTGGCGCTGCAAAAGCCGTTCTGCCGCCTGCTGCGCTTCAAGCGCTTCAGCGACAACACGCAAGCGTTGGACGTGATGAAAGGCCAGCCCACCGTGCTGGTGGTGGCGCCCCTTTCCGGCCATCACTCCACGCTGTTGCGCGACACGGTGAAGAACCTGTTGCACGACCACAAGGTCTTCATCACCGACTGGACCGACGCGCGCATGGTGCCCCTGCGTGACGGCGCCTTCCACCTTGATGACTACGTGGCCTATGTGCAGGACTTCATCCGCCATATCGGCCCGCACGTGCATGTGATTTCAGTGTGCCAGCCCACGGTTCCGGTGCTGGCCGCCGTGTCGCTGCTGGCCAGCGGTGGCGAGGCCTTGCCGCGCAGCATGACCATGATGGGCGGCCCCATCGATGCCCGCCTGAGCCCCACCGCGGTGAACAACCTGGCCACCAACAAGAGCCATGGCTGGTTCAAGTCGAATGTGATCTACCGCGTACCGGGCAATTTTCCGGGCGCGGGCCGGCCGGTTTACCCGGGCTTCTTGCAACACACCGGGTTCGTGGCCATGAACCCCGACCGGCATTTGAAGTCGCACTACGACTACTTTCGCGACCTGATCCGCGGCGACGATGACAGCGTGGACTCGCATCGCGAGTTCTACGACGAGTACAACGCCGTGCTCGACATGCCGGCCGAGTACTACCTGGACACCATCAAGACCGTGTTCCAGGACTTCGCCCTGGTCAACGGCACCTGGGTCGTGCGTGGCCAGGCGGTGCGGCCACAAGACATCTCGGGTACGGCCTTGCTCACCATCGAAGGCGAGCTCGACGACATTTCCGGCGCCGGCCAGACCCATGCCGCGCACGCCTTGTGCACCGGCATCCCGCGCGAGCGGCAGTTCCGCCACGACGCGCTGGGCGCCGGGCATTACGGCATCTTCTCGGGCCGGCGTTGGCGCGACGACGTCTACCCCAAGGTGCAGGCCTTCATCGCCCGGTTCGACCAAGAGGCAGGCCCTGGTGCAAGCCCGCGCAAGGCCCCGGCCAAAGTCGCAGCAAAGGTGAAAAAGGCAAAGTGATAATCCGGCGGTGACCACCCCCGCCGAGCTTGCCGAATTGCTGAATGCGGCCTTGCCGCAGACCCAGTGCACGCGCTGCGGCTACCCCGATTGCCGCGGCTATGCCCGGGCCATGGCCAGCAGCCAGGCCGACATCAACCATTGCCCACCAGGCGGCGCCGAAGGCATCGTGCGACTGGCTGCGTTGTGCGCACGCCCAACCAAGCCGCTGGATGCCAGCAACGGTGTCGAAGGGCCGCGCGCCGTGGCAGTGATCGATGAAGCCTGGTGCATCGGCTGCACGCTTTGCATCAAGGCCTGCCCGGTGGATTGCATCGTCGGCGGCTCCAAGCTCATGCACACCGTTGTGCAGGCCGACTGCACGGGTTGCGAGCTGTGCCTGCCGGTGTGCCCGGTGGACTGCATCGTGATGGTGCCGGTGACCGGCGCGAGCACCGGCTGGGCCGCGTGGAGCGCGCCGCAGGCCGATGCCGCGCGCCAAAGTTATGCCTGGCACCAACAGCGGCTTGAACGCGATCAACGCGAGAACAACCAACGCCTGGCAGACAAGGCCGC
>JAYUPO010000404.1:0-8191 GCA_043760085.1 Burkholderiales bacterium | reverse complement strand
TGGCCGAAATTCACCCGCTTGTTGTTGTAGATGACGATGCCGTACAGCGTGGCGCGCTCCAGCGCCACCACCTCGGCGGCCTTCTTTTCCCAGTGCGGCTCAAGCATCTGCTTCTTCAGCAAGTGACCGGCAACGTTAGGAATCCAGGTCGGCTCAATCGCCGCCAGGCCGCGGCCGAACAGCCTGGACGTTTCCACCAGTTCAGCCGTCACCAACCAACGCCCGGGTTTCTTGCTCAGGTGCGCGCCGGGGTGGCGCCAGAACTTGATGCCGCGTGCGCCGAGGTACCAGTCTTCGTCGTCCGGTTTGCAGCCAATGTTGCCCAGCAGCCCGGCCAGCATTGACAAGTGCAGTTGCTCGTAGGTGGCCGGGGTGGTGTTCAGCCGCCAGCCTTGCTCGGCCACCACGGTGTGCAGTTGCGTATAGATGTCGCGCCATTCGCGCACGCGCCGTGGGCTCACGAAGCTGTCGCGCAGGCGCTGCTCTTGCTGCCGGTTGCTGAGTTTGTGGCTGTCGGTTGCGGCACCGGCGTGGCCGTGCGTGCCGCGCCCTTCTTCAATCCATTTCCAGAGCTTCAAGTAACCGTTGAATTCAGACTTCTCATCATCGAACTTCTTGTGCTTCTCATCGGCGGCTTGCGCGGCTTCGAGCGGGCGGTCGCGCACATCCTGCACGCTCAGCGCAGAGGCGATGACCAGCACCTCGCTCAAAGCCTGCCGCTCGCGCGCTTCAAGAATCATGCGGCCCACGCGCGGGTCGAGCGGCAGCTTGGCCAGTTCCCGGCCGATGGGGGTGAGGTCGTTGTCATCGTCCACCGCGCCAAGTTCGCCCAGCAGGTCGTAGCCATCGGCCACGGCCTTGCGCGGTGGCGCTTCGAGAAATTCAAACGCCTCGACCGCACCGAGCCGCAAAGCCTTCATGCGCAAGATCACACCGGCCAGCGACGAACGCATGATCTCCGGGTCAGTGAAGCGTGGCCGGCCAGCGAAGTCTTTTTCGTCATACAGGCGGATGCACACGCCGTCGGCCACGCGGCCGCAGCGCCCGGCGCGCTGCTGCGCGGCCGCCTGCGAGATCGGTTCCACCAGCAGTTGCTCGACCTTGCTGCGGTAGCTGTAACGTTTGACACGAGCCAGGCCGCTGTCGATGACAAAGCGGATGCCCGGCACGGTGAGCGAGGTCTCGGCCACGTTGGTGGCCAGCACGATGCGCCGGCCGTTGCCGGCCTGGAACACGCGGTCTTGCTCGGCGGGTGACAGGCGGGCGAACAAGGGCAGCACTTCGGCCGGCGGGCCGCCTTTCAAGGCCCCTGTCGAACTCGCCAGGTGCTTGCGCAGGTGATCCGCCGCCTCGCGGATTTCGCGCTCTCCGGGCAGGAAGATGAGGATGTCGCCGCTTTGACCGCCGCGCCACAGCTCATCCACCGCATCGGCCATGGCGTGATTGAGATCGTGCTCGCGGCTTTCCACAAACGGCCGCCAGCGCTGCTCGACAGGGAACAGCCGGCCTGAAACTTGAATGACCGGCGCCGGGCCCAGCTTCGATTCGAAGTGGCGCGCAAAGCGGTCGGCATCGATCGTGGCCGAGGTGACGATCACTTTCAAATCGGGCCGGCGCGGCAGGATGCGGCGCAGGTAGCCGAGCAGGAAGTCGATGTTCAGGCTGCGCTCGTGGGCCTCGTCGATGATGATCGTGTCGTAGGCCTTGAGCAGCGGGTCAGTCTGCGTTTCGGCCAGCAAGATGCCGTCGGTCATCAGCTTCAACGAGGCGCCACGCTGCAGGCGATCTTGAAACCGCACCTTGAAGCCGACCACTTCACCCAGCGGCGAATTCAGCTCCTCGGCAATGCGCTTGGCCACGCTTGAAGCGGCAATGCGCCGCGGCTGCGTGTGGCCGATCAAGCCCTTGCCGCCAGCGCCCCAACCGCGGCCGAGCTCGAGCGCGATCTTGGGCAACTGCGTGGTCTTGCCCGAACCGGTTTCACCGCAAACGATGATCACCTGGTGCGCTTGCAGCGCGCGTGCAATTTCATCGCGCCGGGCACTGACCGGCAGCGATTCAGGGTAATGGATGGGGGGCACCGGGTTCGCTGCAAGCGCGGGGCGCGCGGGGCGAATCTCGGGCGTGCTGGGGGCTGAACTCACAGGGGCGCGATTATCAAGCGGCGCGCCAGGCTTGCGGTGGGGCCTGCGGCAGGTATTACGGAATGCCTGCGGCACAATCGCCGCCCACTATGAGCGCGGTCTTCCCCCACACCTTCGTCCCCTGGTTCCGCGCGGTGGCGCCGTACATGCACGCCTACCGCGGCAAGACTTTCGTGGTGGCGATGGCCGGCGAGCTGATTGCCGCGGGCAAGCTCAACGCCTTTGTGCAAGACCTGGCGATCCTGCATTCGATGGGCATCAAGCTCGTGCTGGTGCATGGCTTTCGCCCGCAGGTGAACGAGCAGTTGGCCGCCAAGGGGCAGGTGTCACGCTTCAGCCACGGCCTGCGCATCACCGACGCCGTGGCGCTCGATTGCGCACAAGAAGCGGCTGGCCAACTTCGATTTGAAATCGAAGCCGCGTTCTCGCAAGGCCTGCCCAACACGCCGATGGCCAATTCCACCGTGCGCATGGTGTCGGGCAACTTCCTCACCGCGCGGCCGGTGGGCATCGTTGACGGCGTCGACTTTGGCCACAGCGGCGTGGTGCGGCGGGTCGACGCCACGGCCATGCGCCGGGCGATGGATATCGGCGCGCTGGTGCTGCTCAGCCCGTTCGGTTTTTCACCCACGGGCGAGGCCTTCAACCTGACCATGGAAGACGTGGCCACCAGCACGGCGACTGCCTTGCAGGCCGACAAGCTGATCTTCCTGACTGAAGTGGACGGCATCCGCGAAGACGTCAACGACGCCGCCAGCGGCATCGATACCGAACTCGCCCTGGCCGACGCAAAAAGGCTGCTCGATCGCCTGCCCCGCCCCACCCAGCCCAGCGACACGGCGTTTTATTTGCAGCATTGCGTTCGCGCCTGCGAAGGCGGCGTGGAGCGCTCGCACATCCTGCCCTTTGCGGTGGATGGTGCGCTGTTGATGGAGGTGTTCACGCACGACGGCATCGGCACCATGGTGGTCGATGAAAAGCTCGAAAGCCTGCGCGAAGCCACGCCCGATGATGTCGGTGGCATCCTGCAATTGATCGAGCCGTTTGAACGCGACGGCACCCTGGTGCGGCGTGAACGCACGGAAATCGAGCGCGACATCGGCAACTATTCGGTCATCGAGCACGACGGTGTGATCTTCGGCTGCGCCGCGCTGTACCCCTACCCGGAAGCACGCACCGGCGAGATGGCCGCGCTCACCGTGAGCCCGCACGTGCAAGGCCAGGGCGATGGTGAACGCATCCTGAAGCGCATCGAGCAACGCGCCAAGGCAGCCGGGCTGGACAGCATCTTTGTGCTCACCACGCGCACCATGCACTGGTTCATCAAACGCGGTTTCGCGCAGGCTGACCCGGAACGTTTGCCCGATGCGCGCAAGAAGAAATACAACTGGGACCGGCGCTCGCAGGTGCTGGTCAAGAAACTGAGTTAGCGGCGTTTTTTAGTGCCGTTTTGCCGCCTGTTGATCAAGGAGTTAGGTCATGACCCGAATGGTGCAATGCGTTCACCTGAAGAAGGAAGCTCTCGGTCTGAGCTTCGCCCCCTACCCCGGCGAACTGGGCAAACGCATCTATGACAACGTGTGTGCCGAAGCGTTTGAGTTGTGGAAGAAACACCAGACCATGCTGGTCAACGAGAACCGCCTGAACCTGGCCGATCTGCGCGCACGCCAATATCTGGCGCGGCAGATGGAGCAGTTCTTCTTTGGCGGCGGGGTGGATCAACCCACGGGTTATGTGCCGCCAACGACCTGACGGCGCTGGGCAAGCGCAAGTCTGACGGGGCGCGCAAGGGAATGTGGCTTTGCCACTTTCCTTGACGTTCGCGGGGGGCTGGCTGGGCGCAGCGCAGCCCTTGGGGCCTCACGACGCTGAAGCCTCATCCCGGCGCTGCAAGTTCGGCCCACAGTCGGCCCCATTGTTAATGAGAATAGTTCTCATTTGCATGTATGATGCTGGCCAGATTGACGATCACGATGGCCCATGTCCACCTTGTTGCCGCATCCACTTGCCGTGCTGCGCCTGCTTTTCGCAGCCGCATGTTTGTTCAGCGCCACGGCGCAGGCCCAGGATCGGGTTTTGAACCTGTACTCGGCCCGCCACTATCAAACTGACGAGGCGCTGTATGCCGATTTCACGCGCGCCACGAGCATCCGCATCAACCGCGTTGATGCCGATGACGCCGGGCTGCTGGCGCGCCTGAAAAGCGAAGGCTCGGCCAGCCCGGCTGATGTGATATTGCTGGTGGACGCGGCCAGACTCTGGCGCGCCGAGGTGGATGGGTTATTTCTGCCCGTCCGCAGCGCGCTGCTGGAAACCCGTATCCCACCAGCCCTGCGTAGCAAGCATGAGGCTGCGGGCTCGACCTGGTTTGGGTTCTCCACCCGCGCCCGAGTGATCGTTTACGACAAAACCCGAGTCGCGCCGGAGGACGTGGACACCTACGAAAAACTGGCCGCGCCCGTCAACAAGGGGCGGCTGTGCACGCGCTCGGGGTCGCACCCGTACAACCTGTCGCTGTTCGGGGCGATGGTCGAACACCTCGGGCCGGCCGCCACGCAAACCTGGCTGGCCGGGTTGGTGTCGAACATGGCGCGCGCACCCAAGGGCGGCGACACCGACCAGCTCCAGGGCGTGGCCAGCGGCGAATGCGCCGTGGCGCTGGTCAACACTTATTACCTGGCGCGCAAGATGCGGTCGACCAAACCGCAGGATCAACAGGACATGCTGCGCCTGGGCGTGCTGTTCCCCAACCAGGGCGGTGCCGGCGCGCATGTGAATATCGCCGGCGGCGCGGTGGCCCGATATTCGCGCCAGCCGCAGCAGGCGCAGCGGTTCCTGGAGTACCTGGCCAGCGATTCAGCCCAGAGCTACTTTGCGCAGGGCAACAACGAATGGCCGGTGGTGCCAGGATTGACCATCAACAACCCAGCGTTGCAGCAGTTGGGGAAATTCAAGCCCGACAACGTGCCGGTTTCCGTGATCGGCATGAACCAGGTCAAGGTTCAGCAAATGCTTGATCGGGTAGGTTATCGATAGTCCCAGTATCAAATGCCTTCGGCGAGGCCATGGCGTGGGTAAACTCGGTGCTCCCAACTACTCATATTCGGAGCCTTTCCATGGAATCAGTCAAGGACTTGCTGGCACAACGTGCGGCCATCGACAAGAAAATCCAGTTGGCCCAGCGAGCGCAGAAACATGATGCGATTGCCCAAATCCGTGAACTGATGGCCAGCCATGGTCTGGCAGTTTCAGACCTCTCCGCACGCGCTGTGGCTCCCCCCAAGCGCACCAATGCGGGCAAGAAAGTGGCTGCCAAATACAGGCACCCCAAGAGCGGTGAAACCTGGAGCGGCCGCGGCCTGCAGCCCAAATGGTTGCGCGCCGAATTGGGCACAGGCAAGAAGCTGGCTGACTTCACGATCTGATTCGTCGCCTGCAGCACAACGCTGAAGCAGCCGGCTCGAACGCATGCGCCGCGCCGCACTTTTTCAGCGTTGCCGTGATGCCATGTTCGGGGGCTGGTAGCGTGGGCGGCAGCAGGACGGCGGCTGCAAGGCGCGAGCAACCGACGCCGCTCGGTATCACCGCCTGCGTTCGTGCGGCCCCCGCAATTCAGGTGCTGCACGGCCACTGCGGGCCGCTAACATCAGCGCCCATGCGCGTGTCTGATCGATCTCTGCCTGGTCCACGACGAGGTGGTAACTCCGTGCAAGGCGCCTGACTTGCCCAAACCTCCCGCCTTCCTTCCAAGCTTGCGCACCAGCCCTGACTGGCGTTGGCTTTGCTTGAACGCAGGCGTTGTGTTCGTGGTGTTCGCGGTGGCTGCTGCCAGCCCGCACTGGCCCGCCTTTCACCCACAAACCGCGCCGCTGTGGGCAGCCATGGGGGTGGGCCTGGCCGCCCTGGTGCGCGGTGGCCTGGGCTTGGTGCCAGCGGTCTTTCTGGGGTTGGTCCTGGCGCTTTGGCATGGCGCGATGGCCCTGAACCTGAGTTTGCTGCTGGCCCTGGGCGCCACCGGCGGCCTGGCCTTGGCGGCTCGAATCCTGCTTTTGACCGCCTTCAACCCTGCCCTGCTGCGCGTGCGAGACGTGCGCCGCTTGTTGGCTGCCACGGTGGGCGGCACCTTTGTGGCTGCCGTCACGGGCGAGGCGGGGCTGTGGCTTTGGGGCGGCGAGATGCGGCAGGCGCCGCTGGCCACGTTCCTGCAGTGGTGGGCGGCCGATGCGGTGGGCTTGCTGCTGGTTGCGGTGCCGCTGTTGACCTTTCAGTTGACCCGCCCGCGCCAGGCACGCCCAGCTTGGCCAGGCCGGAGCGCCGCAGCGCTGGTGCTCGCCGCCTTGGCTTGTGGCGGCTTGGCCTTTGCCGCCCGCCGCAGTGGGCACGAAGCACTCTGGCTGGCCCTGGCCTATGTGCCGCACTTGTTGCTGGCCGGCCTGGTGCGCAGGGTCGGGATCGCCATCGCCTCCTGGGCCACGTGTGCCCTGGGGCTGGCCGCCATCGTTGCCACGGGCTACTCGTTTGGGCCCTTCGCGGCGCTGAACCCTGAACTGGCGTTCCCATTGCTGTGGGGTTATGTCGTGACCTTGCTGGCCATCACCTTGCTGGTGCATGCCTTGGTCAGCGAGTTGCGCTTGCTCGAAGCACGCTGGCGGCTGGCGCTGGACGGCACCGGCCTGGGTGTTGCCGAGTGGCGCCTGGATCGCCATGACAACGAATCCAACCCGCAGTGGCAGGCCTTGTTGGGCAGCGAATCGGGCGCGCCCGAACGTTGGCTGGACCAAGTACACGCCGATGACCGCCCCGGCCTGCTGCAAGGGCTGGAGCAATTGCGCGGCGGCCAGGCGCAAAAGGTGGAGCACGAACTGCGCGTGCGCGGCGACGAAGGCTGGCGCTGGCTCGAACTGCGCCTGATCACAGCCGAGCGCGATGCCCAGGGCCGAGCGGTGCGCCTGGTGGCCACGGCCGAGGAAACCTCCTCGCGCCGTGATGCCCTGGAACGCGAGCGGCTCTCGGCCAGCCTGTTCCAGCACCTGCATGAAGGCCTGTTGATCACCGACGCCGAGCTGCGCGTGCTTGATGCCAACCCGGCGTACTCGCAGATCCTGGGCGTGCCGCGGCATGAGCTGATGGGCACCGTGCCTTCACTGCTGCGCCCGGCGCCACCGGACCCGCTGGCGCGCCAACAACGCAGCGCGATGTGGGACAGCCTGCGCGCCACGGGGGGCTGGCGCGGCGAGTTCGTTGAACGCCGGCGCAGCGGCGAGGCCTGCACCCTGGCCGCGACCATTTCCACGGTGAAAGGGCCTGACGGCGCCTTGAAGTACCACGTTCTTGTTATTTCCGACATCACCGAGTCCCGCCTGCAGCGCGACCGCCTGGAGCGCCAGGCTCACTTCGACGAACTCACCCGCCTGCCCAACCGTGCGCACTTGCAGGAGCTGCTGGCTGCGGCCATGCGCGCGGCCGATGGCGATGGCTATTTGCTGGTCGTGTGCTACATCGACCTCGACCGTTTCAAGCCGGTGAACGACCGCTTCGGCCATGCCGCCGGTGACCGCCTGTTGGTTGAGCTGGCCGGGCGGCTGCGCGGCACGCTGCGCAGCAACGAGATCTGGTCCGATGCGGCAGGGCGCATCGGTGGCGACGAGTTCGTGCTGCTGCTGCGCGCGGCCACGATGGAAGAAGCGCGCCTGGCGGTGCAGCGCGTGCTGCGCGTGGTGACGCAGCCTTATGTGATCGACCCCACGATCGACCCGGTGATGGTGACCGCCAGCCTGGGCGCCACCGTTTACCCACTTGACCACAGCGACGCCGACACCTTGCTGCGCCACGCCGACCACGCCATGTATGGCGCCAAGCAGGCCGGGCGCAACGGCTACCAGTTCTTCGACCCCGAGCACCGGCGGCGCACCGAAGAGCGGGTGATGGCCATCGGGCGCGTGCAAGAGGCGCTGGACCGCGACGAGTTCTTGCTCTACTACCAGCCCAAGGTCGACATGCGCAGCAGCCGCGTGGTGGGCATGGAAGCCCTGCTGCGCTGGAACCAC